>JANXMD010000228.1 GCA_025354845.1 Verrucomicrobiota bacterium
GGAAGTGGCAGTATTGGAAGGCAGAGTCTCCAATTCCGACGACGCTGTCGGGGATCGTCACGCGGACCAATGAGATGCAGGCCTCGAACGCACCGGCTCCGATGCTCAGGACGCCGTTGCCGATAGTCAGGTTCGTCAGGCCGTAGCAGCTATCGAACGCGTTTTCTCCGATATTGGTTACGCTGCCCGAGATCGTCACGGCAGCCAAAGCCTTGCACCCAGAGAACGCCAAGTTGCCTATGGTGACGACACCGTTGCCGATCGTAACGTTAGTCAGGACGATGCACGAGGCGAAGGCCTCGTCCCCGATGGTGGTGACCCCATTCGGAATGGTGTAGCTCCCGCCCGCGCCGCCGGGATATTGCAGAATCGTTTTCTGATTCCGATCGAACAAGACGCCGGCCACGCTTCGATACACGGCGTTGGCCGGCTCCACCTCGATCGCTTGCAGTTTGTCGCAGCCTTCAAACACCGCCACTCCGAGGTTGGTGACGCTGCCAGGGATCGTCACGCTCGTCAGGCCGGGGTTCCCACCAAACGCATAGTCGCCGAGGCTGACGACACCCTTGCCGATCGTCACACCGGTCAAATTGGTGCAACTCGCGAACGCGGCTTGCCCGAGGCTGGTGACTCCGTCCGGGATCGTCACGTTCGTCAGGCGTTCGCAGCCGCCGAAGGCATAGGGACCGATGCTGACGACGCCCCTGCCGATCGTCACGCTTGTCAGGCCGGTGCAACCGTAGAACGCAGAGTCTCCGAGGCTGGTGACACTGTCCGGGATCGTCACGGTCGTGAGGCTGGGGCAGATCCAAAACGCGTCGCCGGCGATGCTCGTGACCGTGTCTGGGATCACGTAATCGCCGGTTTTTGCGAAGGGGCATTGGATCAGCGTGCCTTGGCTCCGGTCGAACAAGACCCCGTCACGACTGCTGAACACCGGATTGGGGTCCGTCACCGTGAAGTTGGTCAAGCTACTGCAAAAGCCAAACGCGCCCATCCCGATGTTGGTCACGCCAACGCCGAACGTGATCTTTCCCAAGTCGCGGCAGTTGTAGAACGCCAGATCGTCAATCGTGGTCACATTGCTGCCGATGACAACGCCGGTCAGACCCTCATAGTTCGAAAAACTCCGCCTTTCGATCCGGACCACCGCCAGACCTTCTATGGTGTCGGGAACTACGATATTGCCGTTCGGGCCAAAGTATTTAGTGATGCCAATCGTGCCATCCGAATAGCTAACAACCCCGAAATCATCCGGCCTTTGGGCCATCGCCACACAAGGATAATGGAGGAGAAAGATCGCCCCTAGAAGCAGACGGCCGTGGCAGAACCTGAGTAGCGAGATGAGGATGGTCATTGTCGCGGGAGTAAACGAACGGTTGCGATTTCAAGGTGTGCGGAGGCGATAGTATTGCTGCGGGACTTCCACCCTCACCGCGTTGGGAAGCGTGAAGGTGAAATCACCACTGACCGCGAGAACATTCGTCGCCACCGCCCGCCATGGACCGCTGTCACGGTTGACGTCGGCACTCGCTCCGAGATGGAGAATAGTGCCCGCCACTCCATTGATGCCATGAAACACCAGATCGTTTCCAACCCGGCTGAGCCTGGCGATGGCCGGGCTGGGCGTGGCCAGATTGAAGTCCGTCACCGAACCGACCAACCCCGAACCGCCGGCGCCGTCGGAGGTCCGCCCGCGGGCGCGGATCTGTCCGCGGGCGGGAAGGAAGAGGTGGGTGAGCTGCCAATCAGCCGCAACGCCCACCCGGGAACCGGCCCCCAAGGGCGACCACGTTGAGCCGTCATCGGTGCTCAACTCAAACGTCACCTGGGACAATTCAGGCGAGGATCCGCCGCGCTGCCAGAGCACGTGGGTGGCATCGGCCACGGTCAGGCTTTGGGTGGCAGGATCATTTTGGAGGCGGGCGAACAGAAACCGTTGTGTGGCATTCGTGGCTCCGTTCGGAAAGAGTCCCTGGAAATAGCCCCCCAGCAAAACCTTGCCGTCCGCCTGCGTCGAAATGCTGCGGACATAATCATCGGGATTGGGATCGAAACCGGAGTCCAGGGTGCCGTCCGCATTCAATCTGACCGCATGATAGACGCGTGGATTTAGCTGGCTCGGGAAGAGCTTGAAAACTCCACCGAGGAGAATCTTTCCATCGGCCTGAATGGCCACGCTGCTGCCATTCGAATCCGGATCGACCTCGAAGACAAGGCTGTCCGATTTGGGATCGGTCACGAAACCCAGGTCGGCCGTGCCGTCGGGGTTGAGTCGGGCAAGGTTGTAGCGGGTGATTCCTTTCGCGGCTCCGTTCGGCTGGAGCGAGGTGAATTCGCCGCCGATCAGGATCTTGCCATCCGCCTGCAAGCCCATGGAATAGACGGCGCTATTCGGATTCGGATCAAAGGCGGCATCAAGGGTGCCATCGGGGTTCAACCGGGCGAGACAGTACCGCGGCGTTGGGCCGGTCGCCCCGTTGGGCTGGAGCTGGGTGAAGACACCCCCCAGCAGGATCTTTCCATCTGCCTGAATCTGGAGGCTGTTGACAAAGGAATATCCATACTCGGGAAGGCTGCCACTCAGGTTGGGATCGAACCCGGCATCCAGAGTGCCGTCGGGGTTGAGACGCGCGAGGCAGTTGCGCGCCACGCCGTGCACCGAGGTAAAGTAGCCGCCGACAACGATCTTCCCGTCCGCCTGAATCGCCAGGCAGAGGACGTCTCCATCCGTGCCGGGATTGAACTCCATATCGAGTGTTCCATCGGCATTCAGACGGGCGAGGCCATATCGAATGATTTGGTTTACAGTGGAAAACCCACCACCCAGCAGGATCTTACCGTCAGTCTGAACCGCCAAACTGGTTACCCAGAAATTCGCGCGACAGAAAAATTCCCTGTCAATTGTGCCGTCGGTATTCAGACGGACAACATTCTTAAACAAACCTGCGCCAAGTGTGCCGCCGAGGAGGATTCTTCCATCAGGTTGCACCGCCACCACATGAGTCCCTCCAAACGAGTGGCCACCATTTTCGTCAATTAATCCGGCATTCAGAGCATCTGGTGTCCCCGGAGTCTGAGCTTTCGCCACCAAAGTGGACGACAAGAGCAGGGCCAGAGCGACGATCACGCCAAACAAAGGCGCCGGTTTAAGAGCCATTCCAACGGTACGGGTGACCGGCAGCGGAGCGGAGAGGAATCGCATACTGCACTCCATGCGCAGAGCGAAGACGAAACGGATCACGGAATCAAAAGTCATTGGGGGAAATCCAATAACCCTGGTCGAGGAGCTGCAGGTAAGTGGGGCTGACCGGCCGTTCGGAGCCTCAGCGGCTGAGGCGATACCACTGCGGTGCTCCGCCCAGGG
>JANXMD010000268.1 GCA_025354845.1 Verrucomicrobiota bacterium
CGCTCTGCGCCCAACCGGACTCCAAAGCAAAGGGGGCGTCCTCCTGCCACCGAACGTGGGGTCTCACCGAGGCCCGCGGAGCGGTGTGGAGTCCGGCAGCGGCGCTGCCGGTTTGGACATATCCCGGCGGGCACAGGAGGAGACGCTGGCGAATTAGATCTGGGAAAAGCGGTTACTATGAGCGGAGGGAAGGTGTGGTGATGTTCGGTAGTTGCTTCCAGTTGGGCGCTCCAAACCGGTAGGTCGCTCTGCTCCCAACCGGACTCCAAAGCAAAGGGGGCGTCCTCTTGCCACCGAACGTGGGGTCTCACCGAGGCCCGCGGAGCGGTGTGGAGTCCGGCAGCGGCGCTGCCGGTTTGGACACATCCCGGCGGGCACAGGATGGAGATGCCTGCGAGTTCGACCTGGGAACAGGGGCTGCGACGAGCGGAGAAAAAAGGCATCGAAGGGTTGCGGGCGACGACGGGACGCCGCATGGCGGTCTGTTCGCCCCGATGCGCTCTGTCATCGCACTTCACTTTGGACCTTGGACCTTGGACCTTGGACCTTGGACTTGTCCTCCGGCCCCCCAGAGCTTGCCTGATTCCGCCGGCATTGCAGACTGCAGGCATGGCTGAACTCCACACCACCGCGCGTTCCTTCCGCCGCTCCGGCGCCATGACCTTTCTCCTCGCCAGCTTGGCCATCGCTTCGGCGCATGGCGAGGTGGGGACGCCGCAAGAGCTCGCCCCTGGAGTGTGGTTTCATGAGGGAGATCTCGCCCGTCGAAGCCACTGCAACAACGGGTGGATCGTTTTCCAGGATTACGTTCTGGTGATCGACGCCAATTTCCCCAGCGGCGCGGAGGACGTGCTGCCCAAAATCCGCGCCATCACCACGCTGCCAATCCGCTTTGCCTTCGACACCCACCATCACGGGGATCATGCGTACGGCAACCGCACCTTTGTCGAAGCGGGTGCCACCATTGTTGCGCACGTGGGCGTGCTGGAGGAGATGAAGCGCTTTGAGACCGGCTTCTACGGAAAGCAGCCTGGCCGCTGGGAGGATCTCGCCAAAACACGGCCGGATGTCGCCAAGTCCCATTTGGCGCCCCCCACGCTGGTCTTCACCCGAGATCTGGCCTTCGAAGATCGCGGGCATCGTGCGGAGTTGCATCACTTCGGAGTCGCCCACACCCGAGGGGATGGATTCGCCTGGCTACCGAAGGAGCGGATCCTATTCACCGGCGATGCGTGCGTGAACGGTCCCTACAATTATATGGGAGACGGCGACTCCAACGAGTGGGTGAAGACGCTTGAAGCCGCCAAGGCCTTGAAACCGCTGAAGGTGTGTCCCGGCCACGGCCTGCTCGGCGGCCCAGAGGTGTTGGAGCACCAGATCGAGTTCATCAACACCCTGCGCGACGAAGTGAAGCGCCGCATCGACGACGGCAAGAAGCCCGCCGAGATCCGAGCCGCCATTCAGTCCATCAAAGCCACTCTTCAGGAGAACACGAACATCGCCAATTACGTGGGCGGGATGTTCACCAACCAGGTGGAGAAGGTGTATCAGGACCTGAGCGGCCAACCGCTGACCGCATCCGTCCTGCCGACGCCTGCGGAACTTCAGGCCCTCGCTTTATCGCGCCGGACCGGATCCGACCGATTCGCCGGGTTTGAGCCCGTCCGCCCCTGACACCGCGGGTCGATCGGCGTCCGCGAGCAGCGCCTCCCAGGTATCCAGCGATCGGCCACCAACGAAGCGACGTCGAACCCAGCCGTCCCGATCCAACAACACTTGGGTCGGCAGCTCCCCGCCATTGAAGCGCCGGCCGACCCGTCGCTCGGGATCCAGCAGCACGGGAAAGCCAAGCCGATGACGGGCGGTTATCGTACCGACGGTTTTCCGCAGATCCCGTAGCGCAGCGTCGTTAGGCGGCCCCTCCGCCGCTTCGGTCCCGTTGGTAGAATCAAGACTGATCCCCAGCACCACCAGATCCTCAGGATGCCGTCGCTGTAGAGCATCGAGCACCGGGAATTCAGTCAAACAGGCGGGACACCAGGTTGCCCAAAAATTCAGTAACACGCGCTTTCCGCGCAGGGAGGCACTCCGCACGGGACGGCCCTGGAGATCCTCGAGAACAAATTCCGTCGTCGGCAGTCTTCGGGGTGGATCCGGCGCAAACCGACCCGCCCGGTCCGAAGTTGCGAATCGGTCGTGCCACTGGACGGCGGCCTTCCGGATTGCTTCCCGATCGGCGTCGGCAAGTTCAGGGGTAGAAAGGGAATTGGCGTTGGGCAGGACGCGGGAGAGGCGGAGCCCCGAATCGATGCCGGTCCACTGTCGGAGAACCGCGTCGGCCGCCAAGACCACGGTGGGATCCGAATCGTCGAGCCGAGGGAGGACCCAGCCGATCTGGTTTGTTCCGCCGCGAAGACGCAGGGTCTGAAGGCCGAGGCGGCGCACCTCTGAATCGGCATCCTCCAGCAGGGTGCGCAGAACCCGGGTTGAGTCGGGGGAAGCCACCTCGCGCCACGCGCCCAGCGCACGCGTGCGAAGCTCCAGGTCCGGATCGCACGCTGCTTCTAGGAGCCATCGTGTTCCAACCTGATTCCACTCCGCATTCAACTGCCTGCTGGACGAACGATCACGACTCGAAATCCAATTCAGCAGAAGGGCACGTCGATGTCCCAATCGGCCCGTGTCCCAGAGTTGCTGGGCCTCAGTCGGGGTGAGGGTCTGCAGCGAGCTTTCGGCCAGGTCGGATTCGTCCAAAGTATCCGCCGCCAGCGCATCCCGTACCGCCCGCGAGTGCATCCATGAGGGACGCAACCACGCGGCCGCGGCAATGGCAATGATGCCGGCTGCGAACCAGTACTGAAGTCGCTTTCGATGAAACGGAGTCACTCGGTAACGTCGGGTGCGGAGGCAATTCCTTACGCCCGATCGAGAACACGGTTGCACTGGTTCCCTGTCCCTCCAAGCTTCGTCCATGAATCCGTCGTGGATCCAACGATTCCCCTGTCGCGGCCTCGCCGGCTCACTTCTCGCGATGACCCTCGTCCAAAGCCCCCTGCTCTCCGAACCTGTGAACTCCGGTCCCGCCGCCCGCCCCGTCACTCGCAAGATGGATCTGGTGGAGACCTACCACGGCACACTGGTCGCCGATCCCTACCGGTGGCTCGAGGAGGACAACGCCCCCGAGACCAAGGCCTGGGTGACCTCACAGAATCAGCACACCTTCGCGCACCTCGAGACTCTCCCGCTCCGCAAGCCGCTGCGCGAGCGCCTCACCAAGCTCTACAACTTCGAGCGTTTCTCCGTTCCCGCACACGAAGGCGGCCGGTACTTCTTCAGCCGGAACGACGGCCTTCAGAATCAGTCGGTCCTGTACGTGGCGGATCGACTGGATGGCGCACCGCGTGCCCTGCTCGATCCCAATACCCTCAGCACCAATGGAACCGTGGCGTTGAAAGACTACGCGGTGTCCGAGGATGGAAGCCGTCTTGCCTACGGACTGTCGTCGGCGGGATCCGATTGGGAGATCTGGAAAGTCCGAAACGTCGCGACCGGCAAGGACACCGACGACGTGCTGGAATGGGTGAAGTTCTCCAGCGCCGCGTGGCTCAAAGATGGATCGGGCTTCTTCTACTCGCGCTACGACGCACCTGCCGAAGCGGCGGTGCTAACTAAGGTCAACGAGTTCCAGAAGCTTTACCTGCACAAACTCGGTACCCCGCAGTCGGCCGACCGACTCGTGTATGAGCGCAAGGACAAGCCGAAGTGGGGATTCAACGGCGCTGTCACCGACGATGGGCGGTACTTGGTCATCCACGTCCGCGAAGGCACCGACACCAAGAGCCGCGTGTTCTTCCAGGACCTCGCCACCTCCGGTTCACCAGTGGTCGAGTTGTTGAACGACTTTGATGCGGCTTACCATTTCGTGGCCAACGAGGGGTCGGTGTTCTTCTTTCACACCGATCTCAATGCGCCCCGTCATCGCCTCATCGCCATCGACACCCGCAAGCCTGAACGAGCGTCCTGGCGTGAGGTGATCCCGCAAAGCGAAGCGAACCTCACCGGCGTCAGCCTCGTTGGTGATCGATTGGCGGCCACCTACCTGCGTGACGCGCGCAGTGAAGTGACGCTGTTCGAGGTTTCCGGCAAGTTGGACCGCATCGTTGAGCTGCCCGGCATCGGCAGCGCCGGCGGGTTTGGTGGCAAGCGCTCCGACACCGAGACCTTTTACTCCTTCACCAGCTTCACCACGCCGGGACGGATCTACCGGTATGATTTCAAGACCGGGACCAGCACGCTGTGGCGCCAGCCAAAGGTGGATTTTGATCCCGATGCCTTCGAAGTGAAGCAGGTGTTCTACACCAGCAAAGACGGCACGCGGGTGCCCCTATTCCTCACCTACAAGAAGGGTCTGAAGCTCGATGGCAACAATCCCACGCTCTTGTACGGATACGGTGGGTTCAACATCTCCCTCACGCCGGCGTTTAGTGTGGCCAATCTCGCCTGGATGGAACTGGGCGGAGTCTATGCGGTGCCCAATCTCCGCGGTGGTGGCGAATACGGGGAGGAGTGGCATCAGGCTGGCACCAAGCTGCGGAAGCAAAACGTGTTCGACGACTTCATCGGTGCCGCGGAGTGGCTGATTGCCAACCACTACACGCAGCCCTCACGACTGGCGATCTCGGGCGGCTCGAATGGCGGCCTGTTGGTGGGCGCATGCATGACTCAGCGTCCGGAGTTGTTCGGCGCCGCGCTGCCGGCGGTCGGTGTGATGGACATGCTCCGCTTCCAGAAGTTCACCATTGGCTGGGCCTGGACCAGCGACTACGGCTCCAGCGATGACGCGGCGCAATTCAAGGCGCTCTATGCCTACTCGCCGCTGCACAATCTGAAGCCTGGCGTGAAGTATCCGGCGACGCTGGTGACGACGGGCGATCACGACGATCGGGTGGTGCCCGCTCACAGCTTCAAGTTCGCGGCGCGGCTTCAAGAAGTGCAGTCGGGGCCAGCCCCGGTGCTGATCCGCATCGAAACCCAAGCCGGCCACGGCGCCGGCAAGCCGACGACAAAAATCATCGAAGAAGCCGCCGACAAACTCGCCTTCATTGCCGCGCACTTAAACGCCGGGGCGACTAGGTAGGAGAGGGGGCGTGTGTCTCGTGGCGATGACGAAGCAAGGCGAGATCCAATGCCGGTGCTCCGAACAAAGCGCCTCGGAATCGGGAGGAATGCTTCTTGGTAGCCGCGGTCATCTCCGTCACGGGAGATGGGTAGGGCGAGGCTCCGCCGAGCCGGGTGCGTAGGGGGCACGTGGGACGTCCTGGTGCGAAAACAAGCCCGTCCGTCCGCCCGGCTCACCGGGAGGTTCGCCCTACCAACCTTGGGTAGGGCCCGAGCTGCCGC
>JANXMD010000278.1 GCA_025354845.1 Verrucomicrobiota bacterium
CCCCTTGTGGCGATGGGATATCTCGCGACCGCCGGTGCGAATGTTCGGGAGTTCCCCGAGGCCGGGCACAAGATGAAGGCGTCGGCTGGAGAACCCGCTGACGACGCCGGTCAGGAAGGCGATTGGCTCAGCTCGGTCAAACAGTCGATCCGCAAGACCACAGAATTTCTACCTGTCGCGCTGCGGCCTCAAGTACCGGTTTCGACGCGGCCTGTCGCGCCGAGTTCGGTCAGTTTCTACTCGACCTCCTTCAAGGACGGCCCGCTCGATGACCATGGCTCGTACCAGTACTTGTTCAAATTGGTATGTGCTTCGATCGAGTACGACTTGTGGCCCCGCGAGGAAAAAAGGTTGAGCACGAAACCGGACGACTTACACCGGAAATAGTCCGAATCATACGTTCGCATGGATCCTGGCTTCGCGCGTTCCCAATCCGATGCGTTTTCTTTCGAGGGGGCGTTTGGGGGCAGAGCGATACAATGGACAAATCATGAATGTGATTGCGTTTGGCTGTTGGAGCAGTTGCGAGGTGTGCAATATCCCTCAAAGAAATTAATCGCGAGTAACGAATTGGAGTGGGCCGCTTGGGGTGGCTAGCCGGGTCGGATTTGTGGTGTGCTTTGTTACCCCGGACGGTGCCGCCCCGATGGGGCTCGGGATGTTTGGAGCGGTCGATCTACAGTGATGCCGGCCTTACGGGCCTCGGGCTCCAGGGCGAGCGAAGGCAAATGGACAAGGGGATAAGGCAAAAGGGACAGGATGGGCGGTTGAGTTTTGGGCCTTGGACTTTGGACTTTGGACCTGCGGCGAATCGGATGCCGTATCGCCGCATATTGTACGGAGAATGGTTGGGTTTGCGGTAAATCGAGGCTTTATTCGACGCACGTAGTGCGGAGATTAAGGTGTATTCCTACGATCGAGCGGATCGGCCGAAGTTCAGGTGGGACGAGAGGAAGCTCCTCGCTGCGCTGGCTGAGGTGCGGCATTTGCAGGGGCGATCGCTGGGGCGGATGCAGGCGCTCGGGTTTTCCCTGCGGACGGAAGCCGCTCTTCAGACCCTCACCCTGAATGTGATCAAGACCAGCGAGATCGAAGGGCAGCGGATGGATAGGCAGCAGGTGCGCTCTTCCGTCGCCCGGCGCATGGGGGTGGACATTGACGAACTTCCCCCGGTTGACCGAAACGTGGAGGGCATCGTGGACGTGATGCTTGCCGCCACGAGCCGTTACGATGCGGCCCTCACCGAGCAGCGCCTGTTCGGTTGGCACGCGGCGTTGTTTCCCAGTGGTAGGAGTGGCATTCAGCGGATCACGGTCGGCGGTTGGCGCAGGGAGTCGAGTGGGCCGATGCAGGTGGTTTCAGTGCCCTACGGAAAAGAGACGGTGCACTACGAGGCTCCTAGCCACGACCGACTGAACGCTGAAATGGCTCGGTTCCTCGAATGGTTCAATGCGCCTGTCGACACAGATCCGGTCATTCGATCGGCGCTGGCGCATTTCTGGTTCGTGACGATCCATCCCTTTGACGACGGCAATGGGCGCATCGCCCGCGCCAGTGCTGACTTGGTGCTGGCGCGCTCGGAAGGCAGTTCCCAACGCTTTTACAGCATGTCGTCCCAAATCCAATTGGAGCGAAAGGCCTACTACGACGTGCTGGAACGCAGCCAGAAGGGTTCGCCCTACCTGACGTCGTGGATGCGCGAGGCGATGGGGTGAGGAGAAGCGTTGGGGGTGCGGCCTTCCGTCTCGTTCCCTCGGCGGCTGCGGGGGCGCGAGGCTCTCTGGCCGAGCGGGTGCGTAGAAGGCGGATGGGACGCCTTGGGGCGAAATTGAACGCGTCCGTGCACCCGGCTCATCGGGAGATTCGCCCTACCTGACGTCGCGGATGCGCGAGGCGATGGGTGAGGGGAAGCGTTGGGGGTGCGGCCTTCCGCCTCGTTCCCTCGGCGGCTACGGGGGCGCCCCTTCAGGGCTTGATTGTATTCGAGGGGATGGCACCCAGGGCTTTACCTTGGGCTATCGTTGTGAATGCGCCTTCAGCGCGCGATCTTCGATCTTCGATCTCCGAGACCCGATCTGCGGTTTTCCGTATCGCGCATCGGTCGGTGCCGAGAAGCGTGTCCGCTCGGCGGCTGCTTACCGATTGTTTCTCCAACGCGAAACGGCCATTGTTTCATACAACATGAACCTCACCGATGAACTCCAGAAGCTCGCCGAGCTTCATCAAAAGGGGCACCTCACCGACGAGGAGTTCACCGCCTCGAAGCGTCGCCTCATCGTCGAGGGCCAGGCCGAACAGCCTGCGCTGCCTCGTGACGGGACCGGCGCGGGATCGGTTGCGCCGATTGCCGAGAAGCGTTTCAAGTCCAGCCGGTGGTCTTCTGGTAACGTGTTTTTCCCAGACTCCCTGACGCTCGCGAGCGATGGCATCCTCTTTCGCAAGGGTGCGTTGTTTGGATCCAACGAGGAACGCATTGCCTATCGCGCCCTCGCGTCGGTCCGCGTGAAGCACGGGATGTTCCTCTCCGATATCAGCCTGGAGACCTCCGGCGGCAGTCAGCCGATTTTCATGAACGGCATGTGGAAATCCGAAGCCAGGGAAATTCAAGAGACGATCCGCGCCCACCAACATAGCGGCTAACCGGAGCTGGGTTCTGTTGGCGCAGAAAGGCGTT
>JANXMD010000283.1 GCA_025354845.1 Verrucomicrobiota bacterium
GTAGAACGTCGATCAACAGCGCAATGATCTCGGCGTCGGCACTGACATCGGCCTCGCCAAAGATATCGCAGTTCAGCTGGAAATGCTCTCGAAGCCGGCCTTTCTGCTGCTTCTCGTAGCGAAATAGTTGCGGCAGTGAAAACCACTTCACCGGCTTGCGATAGGCCCGCTCCGAAGCCGCCACCATGCGAGCGACCGTCGGCGTCATTTCGGGACGCAGGGAGATCTCCCGATCCCCCTTGTCCTTGAAGTTGAAAAGCTGGGCGACGATCTCGGCTCCCGACTTGTTGGTGTAAAGTTCGAGAGGCTCGAGCGGCGGGCCGTCGTACTCGCGGAACCCGTATCGACGCGCGGTCTCCCGCCAGCGTGCGAATAGATGCTGGCGAAGATCACAGCTCCACGCGTCCGCGGAGGGTAACGGCTCCGGATAGAAATCCCGGAATCCGGGCAAACGGTCACTCATCGTCGGACGAGCCTACCCGACGGGGGAAAAAAGAAAAGACGCGGCTGCACCGGCCACAGCCAGACATCACCGCGTCCTGCCGAAAAGTCGGGCCGCCGAATGCGGTCCGTTAGGCCTTCGGCGTGAGCTTCAGCACCGCCTCACGCATTTCCTTGCCGGGTTTGAACTTCACCACGGCGCGCGGGGGAATGGGAACGTCCGTTGCCGGCGCGTTCGGATTCCGCCCAATGCGCGCTTTCCGAATCTTCACTTCAAAGACGCCGAAATTTCGCAATTCGACGTTTTTACCCTCGGCAACCGCCTGCGCGATATAATCGAGGGTTTTTTGAACAACATCGAGTACCTGCTCTTGGATCAGGCCGGTTTCAGCGGCAATGCGGACGACAAGATCTCGCTTCGTCATAGGGTCGGGGGGGGTTGAGGCTGGGGTGGGTCGGGGGGAACTGACGGCTGGGATGGCGTGATAAGTGGTCCGAACTCGTTGGTCAAGAGGGGAGTCGGGGGATCCCCGACCTTCCGTTTGCAGGAAATGCCCGCATCCTTTCGCGGCCAGACTCAGTCCAATTCGCGCCTCCCGGGGTCACCTCACGCTTCCTCACGGGGACACCGACGCACGATAGAATCGGTTCCCTGCCCCACCGCCAGCCGGATCACTCCAACTGGCATCCGGGCCGGCCATTGCCAACGTCACCAACGGCACCCACGTCTTCAGATCCACGGATACCTCGATAACGTAGCTCACTCCAACCTCCCCGCTGACCGTTCCAATCCAGCGGCCCGCCGCGGATTCCACCAGCGTCAGCACCGGCGGTCGAACAACGGGTGTCGTTGACTCCAACGCATTGATCACTCCCGCAGAAGGCGTCGCCGACTCCCAGTTGGCAGCCGTGTTTCCAATCACCGAAAGACGAAGACGCTGCAACGAGAATCCCGTGCCATCGGCCGCTGTGGGCCAAGCCCCCTGGTCGCGATACACCACCTTGTCGACCTGGTGGTACTCAGTGGCCCCATCGACGACGACCGGCGCCGCCAGTTCGATCGAGCCCCAGTCATTGGGCAGGTTGGGCGTATACGGTCCTAGAATCCGTACGGTGGCGGGAACGGCGTACGCAGAGCGAAAGGTCGCCAGCGCGGCGGCATCGGAAGGATCGAACGGCACGAGCAACAGCGTTGCCCCCGCGGAAAGCCGGGTGCCCTCCGGGAATAGGAATTCGACATCCCCCTTCATCCGCCAGGCTTCCAGAACCACGGTGTCGGTGGACACGTTGAGCAGTTCCACGAATTCCGAGTTGGACGGCCCCTTGGAGGCAGGATGGTAGTGAAGTTCGTTGAGAACTACCGGCCCGATCTGCGGCGAGGCGTTGGCCGCGCCGGCTCCCGTGCGAAACCCCTCGATGCTCGTCGCCTGGTCGGCACCGAAGGTCGTGACACGCATCGGCCACCAAGCGACACCGCCGCTGTCGCCGGCGAGACCAGTGGCTGCGATGCGTCCCACCGACCCGTTCACGGGCACCGTTCCCCAATGCGCCTGCGACGCGTAGCCCGTGGCGATGCCCAGCGGATCGACTGCGGTGAGGACGGCGTCACCACCCCGCGACGCGAGCTCGAATGGCACCTCTCCCTGAAGCAGCGACATGCCATAGACCACCAGGTATCCATTGGCCGGTATAACTGTGCCCCCAGGAATCCGATACTTTCGTGGGGCCGTGACGTCGTTGCTCAACCACCAGCCACCGATGTCGACGGTCGCCGCTGTCGCATTGTGCAATTCGATCGCCGATTCGAACGGCGCCACGGCGCGTGGAAGCACCTCGTTGATCACCACCGGCGACTCCTTCCAATTCGCCGCCCCAGGCGATGCTGTGAATCCCGAGAAGCGCTCGATCGCATCGGCGCCATCGGGAAACCGCCCCTCCGACACATCATAGGCCTGGCTGCCGAAACTCACGCTGTCGAGGGTGCTCACTCCGTTGGCCGCGGTCAGGACCAGGGAATCGCCGGCGGCATCAAGTTTGAAGCTCACGTGCACACGGCCCGCATCGCCGCCGTCGGCATGAAACCGCCGGAATCCGCCCGGGTTGAGGAATGACAAGGGACGAATCTGCGACATTGCGGGAATCGACGGAGTGTCGCTGAGAAAAAGTCCGGACAACGACACCAGGTTGGTGTCGGCGTTGTAGAGTTCGAACCAGTCCGATCCCTGCGCCGGATTGGCCATCCATTCATTCAGACGGAGCGACGTGACCGCTCCGGTCTTCACGCCGCTGTTTGCCGCCGCCGGAGTCGGCGTGTTGGCCTGCCAGACTCCGGTGCCGTCGGCGACGCGTCCGATGGAGACATCCGCCGCCTGCGGGCCAAAGCGAACACTGTCGACCAGATTCGCCCCGTTCAATAGCAGGACTGCCTGCCCTTCAGCATTCAGTCGGAAGCCCGTGTGCAGCCCGGGCTGATTGGTGGCCGAGTCACACCAGACCACCAGATACCCGCCGGACGGGATGACCGTGCCTGCGGGCAGGAAATACTTTACCGCGTTCTCCACGTCGTCGGTGAGCGCTAGTCCCGAGACCTCTGCGACACGGGCGTCGTTGTTCTTCAGCTCGACGAAATCCGGACTGCCCCAGGCCGTGGTCACCGAACCCTGATTATCGGCGAGCACTTCGTTGATCACCAGACTTCCCGCAGTCGCGGACGCGGCACCCCAGACAAATCGGGTCTCGGCGGTAACCGTCGAGGGATGCCCCTCGGCATCAATCTGCATCGCGCGCCACCCGTAGGTCTGTCCATAGGTCAGGCTCTCGGTGGGAATCGGAAATGTCGTGAGATGATTGGTGGAGGTGACGCGAACCAGCGGCTCTTCATAGTCGCCCGTTACGGTCCGCAGCTCCCATCGCGTGGCGGCGTGCAGGGTCGACGCCGGATGCGTGTAGGCGCTGATCACGAGGTTGGTGACGCCGGCGATGGAGGCGCCATCCGACGGAAACAGGTTCGCTGGCCGGGAGGGGCGCGCGTACGCTCCCATCGATCCCAGCTGCGAATTCACCGAGGCCTGCCGTGTCTTGGCAAACGTGGCCGCCTGGGTCAGGCCCATCGCGGTGAGGTTTTCCGAATCCAGCAACGAATTGTTCAGCTCCCAAAGCTTCTGTTTGTACTCGTCGCGAAAGGATTTGTAGAAGGAGTCCTTCCACCAGTTGACGCCGTCGAAGACGGTGGTGGCGCCATACTCGCCGCCCCAGATCG
>JANXMD010000295.1 GCA_025354845.1 Verrucomicrobiota bacterium
ACCTGGGATATTCTGAAATAAGAATTAAAATCTCCCCCTTGTGTAAACTTTTCCCACGAAGTATGTTTTAACAGGCCGAGGCCATTCGCGCCCGGTGCCTCGGGAAGCCGGGCGTGGTCACCGAGGAGACCAAGCCCAGCACCTCGATATCGCCGCAGTTGTACGATCTCACCACGTTGCAGCGGGAGGCGAACGGTCGATTTGGTTTCAGCGCCAAGAACACCCTCGGCCTCGCCCAGGCGCTGTACGAGAAGCACAAAGTGCTCACCTATCCGCGTACCGATGCGCGGGCTCTTCCCGAGGACTACCTGGGGACGGTCAAGCAAACCCTGGATTCCCTCCGCGATTCGGCCGCGCACGCGCCGTTCGCTGAGCGCATCCTCCGCGAGGGCTGGGTCCGACCCAACAAGCGCATCTTCAACAACGCGAAGATCAGCGATCACTTTGCCATCATTCCCACCGGCGTCGTGCCGAAGGGATTGTCCGAGCCGGAGCAGAAGCTGTACGACCTCGTCTCCAAGCGCTTCCTGGCGGTGTTCTATCCTGCAGCGGAGTTCCTCGAAACCACGCGCATCACGCGGGTGGAGGGGGAGGCGTTCAAGAGCAGCGGCAAGGTGTTGGTGAAGACCGGCTGGCTCGAAGTGTACGGCAAGGAGGCGGATTCCGACGACACGCCGATCCTCACCCAGGTGGACCAGGGCGAGCGTGTGCAGACCTCGGCGGTCGAGGTCAAGGGCAGCGCCACCAAGCCGCCTCCCCGCTACACGGAAGCCACGCTGCTTTCGGCGATGGAAGGCGCGGGCAAGTTGGTCGATGACGAGGAACTGCGCGAGGCGATGAGCGAGCGCGGACTCGGCACGCCCGCCACCCGCGCGGCCATCATCGAAGGCCTGATCTCGGAGCAATACATCTATCGCCAGTTGCGGGAACTGGTGCCCACCGCCAAGGCGTTTTCGCTCATCACGCTTCTGAATGGACTGGGCGTTGAGACCCTGACCAAGCCGGAGATGACCGGAAACTGGGAGTATCGCCTCAAGCAGATGGAGCGCGGGTTGCTCAAGCGCGAGCAGTTCATGGACGAGGTCCGGACGCTCACCCAGGAGATCGTCGGCAAGGCCAAGCAGTTCGAGCACGACACGATTCCGGGCGACTTCGGCGTCCTGACCGTTCCGTGCCCGAAGTGTGGCGGGGCGATCCACGAGAACTACAAAAAGTTCCAATGCCAGAAGTGCGACTTCTCGTTGTGGAAGATCACGGCCGGCCGGCAGTTCGAGCCGGCGGAGATCGAGACGCTGCTTCGCGAAGGCAAAGTCGGGCCGCTTCAGGGCTTCCGCAGCAAGCAGGGCTTCCCGTTCGCGGCGGTCGTCAAGATGACGCCGACCTTCGAGGCCAAGTTTGATTTTGGTGACGACAAGCAGGAGAACGGCGAGGCGGTGGTGGTGGACTTCACCGGCAAGGAACCCGTGGGAACCTGTCCGAAGTGCCAGGCCCGCGTGTTCGAGAACGGGATGAACTACGTGTGCGAGAAGTCGGTGAGCGCCGAGCGCACCTGCGACTTCAAGACCGGGGCCATCATCCTCCAGCAGCCCATCGACCGCGTTCAGGTCGGCAAACTGCTAACCACTGGGAAGACGGATCTGCTCAAGGGGTTCGTCTCCAAGAAGACCAACCGCAAGTTCGAGGCCTTCCTGAAGCTCGACGGCGGCAAGGTGGGTTTTGAATTCGCCCCGCGGGAGAAGAAGGCGGGAGGTCGTTTTGGCAAGAAGGCGGCGGATGACGCGCCAGCGGTGAAACTCGATTTCACCGGATTGAAATCCCTGGGTGCCTGTCCGAAGTGCAAGGGCAAGGTGTTTGAGGGGCCGACAGACTACGTGTGCGAGAACAGTCAGCGCGATACGAAGCGCTGCACGTTCAAGGCGGGGAAAACCATCCTGCAGCGTCCGATTGAGGCAGAGCAGGTGGTTAAGCTGCTGGCCGACGGCCGCACGGAGCTTCTGGAGGGCTTCATCAGCAAGTCGGGCAAGCCGTTTCCGGCGCATCTGGTCCTGGGCCAGAAGGGCAAAGTGGAGTTCGAATTCCCACCCCGATAACCCCTTGTTTTTTCCCCGATTGCTCTTTCCCGCCCCGGAGGTTTCCGGACACTCTCACCCTGTCTGCCCGGTGTCATGCTGAAGCGTTGGATCTCAACCTTGCACGTGTTCGGACGTGAGCTGGTCGCCAATCCCCGACAGGTCGGGGCCGCGTGTCCCAGCTCTCCTGTCCTTGCCGCACGGATTGCCGCGTTGGTGGGGCGGCAGCCCGAGGGTTACGTCATTGAGCTCGGTGCCGGAACCGGGGCCATCACCCACGCCCTGCTTGAGGCCGGTGTTTCCGCCTCCCGCCTGATCCCCGTCGAACGTAGCCAGCGGCTCGCCGAGCACCTGCAGCGGCGTTTTCCTGAGGTTGGGGTCCATCATCGCGATGCCTGCGATCTGGATCACCTCGCACGCGAATTGTCCATTTCGGGAGACCGGCCAGTGTCGCACGTCGTCTCTTCGCTCCCGCTCCGCTCGTTGCCTGCCGCCGATGTCGGGAAGATCCTCGCTTCGGTCAGCCGTGTGCTGGGCGATCGCGGCCTCTTCATCCAGTACACCTACTCCGTCCGCTCCGGCACCGAGAATGCCCATCGGCTCCACTGGTGCGGCCGCTCAGTGGTTTGGTTGAACCTGCCTCCGGCGCGGGTGGATGTCTTCGCCACCCAGCCCGACACGGCTGCGGAATTCCGCCGCACTTCAGGCTGGGCTTCCGCCTCGCCGGACCTCGCCACGGCCTGAAGCCGCCTCGGGGCGGCTCAAGGCAAAAGGAAAAAGGAGAAAGGAAAAAGTGGGCGCGGTACTTTGCCGGTGTTCCTCCGGTACTTTTACCTTTTTCCGTTTACCTTTTGCCTTCGCATTAGGGTTTCAGCGAGGTCGCTGAACAGGGTGTACACGACGGGGATGATCACGAGGGTGAGGAAGGTGCTGGTGAGCATGCCGCCGACCACGGCGATGCCCATGGGACGCCGACTTTCTGCGCCGGCACCGAAGCCGACGGCGATGGGAAGGATGCCCGCGATGGTGGCGAAGGCGGTCATGAGGATGGGACGAAGCCGCACCTTGCCGGAGGATTCCATGGCTTCCCGGGCCGACTTTCCAGTGGCCACTTGCTGGTTGGCGAAGTCGACAAGGAGGATGGAGTTCTTGGTCACGAGGCCGATGAGCAGCACCAGTCCGATTTGACTGAAGAGGTTGAGGTTCATCGCGGGAATTGGCGGGTACAGGCCGGCCTTGCCGCCGAAGTCGAGCACCCAGAGCGCTCCAAATGCGCCAACTGCCGCGAGGGGCAGCGCGAGCATGACGGTCATGGGATGGATCAGACTCTCGAACTGCGCCGCCAGGGTCATGTACACGATCGCGCCGGCGAGGATGAGCACCCACCAGAATTCATTGGCGGCATCCGAGAGGTTGCGCGCGTCGCCCTCCCACGCGTGCAGGAAGCCCGGGGGCAGCTCCTGAGCGAGCAGCGGCTCCACCTGTTTGACTACCGTGCCGATGGGGAGCGCCCCGGAGGAGGCGGTAATGCTGGCCGATCGAAGTCGGGCGTAGTGCGTGATGGAATTTGGGGCTGCGCCTTCCGATCGGGTGACGAGACTGGACAGCTGGATGAGCTCACCCCGTCCGTTGCGGACGAACACGCGATCCAGATCGGCAGGCGTCCCAGGAAGGATGCCGACTGCGTGAGGCGGTTCCAGTCCTCGCGTCCCAGAAATCCCTGGCGCACCTTG
>JANXMD010000306.1 GCA_025354845.1 Verrucomicrobiota bacterium
GGTGACGACTATCTCGACGTGGCCTGGCGCAAGGTTGGCGACACTAGTCCCGCCAAGGGATTGAGCTACATCCCTGGCGCCGTGCTGTCCACGCTCGCCGCCCCGGGCACGTTCACGCCCCCCACCGTGGCGATCGCGAGTCCCGTCAATGGAAGCTCGATTGAAGTCGGGGCCACGTTGACCCTGACGGCCTCCGCGTCCGCGGCCTCCGGCAAGACCATCACCAAGGTGGAATTCTATGAGCTGACCACCAAGGTCGGTGAAGCCACCACCGCTCCCTATACGATCTCGCTCAGCGGATTGAAGGAGGATGCCCACAAGTTCTTCGTTCGGGCCACCGACAGTGCCGGCCTGACGACGGATTCCGCCTTCAGCACGATTTCCGTGGGCGGGCTCAAGAAGCAGGTCGCCCTCATCGCCTTCGATTCCACCTGGCGCTATGATCGCTCGGGTCGCGACCTGGGGACGGAATGGCGCAAGAATTCCTACAACGACAGCACCTGGCCCCAGGGCAAGACGCTGATCGCCGACGAGACCACGGCGGTGGTGGAACCGATCCGTACACCAATTAGCCGATTCAACGACGATAGTGTGTACGTCACCACCTTCTACTTCCGAACCCATTTCAACTTTGCCGGACCGGTCAGCCCGGCGACGAAACTGGCGCTCCGCCATGCGGTCGATGACGGCGCGGTGTTCTACCTGAACGGGGTCGAGATTCACCGGTTCGGGTTTGCGGTCGACGCCGTGATCGACGCCACCACGCTCGCGAGTGGCCATGAGAACGCGTTTGAGGGGCCGTTTGATATTTCCACGGCAAACCTCGTGACGGGTGACAACGTGCTGGAGGTGGAGGTACACCAAAGCAGCAGCAGCAGCTCCGACATCGTCTTTGGCATGGAGCTGATCGCAACCGTTCCGGCGGTGACCGAGACCCTCTTCGCCTTCGATTCCTCGTGGCGTTACGATCGGAGCGGCCGGGATCTGGGAACCGAGTGGCGCAAGGTCGCGTACAACGATTCAACCTGGCCTCAGGGCCGGGCGCTCATCGCCGATGAAACCACTGCGGTGGTGGAGCCCATTCGGACGCCGATCAGCCGTTTCAATGACGACAATGTGTACGTCACCACCTTCTACTTCCGGAACCACTTCAACTTCTCGGGCGATTTGGATACCGCGAAGTTGAAGCTGCGTCATGCCGTGGATGACGGTGCGGTGTTCTACCTGAACGGGGTGGAGGTCCACCGGTTCGGGTTTGCGGTCGACGCGGTGATCGACGCCACCACGCTCGCGAGCGGCCACGAGAACGCGTTTGAGGGTCCGTTCGACATCGCCGTGGGCAGCCTCGTCAATGGCGACAACGTGATGATGGCCGAGGTGCATCAGAGTAGCAGCAGCAGCTCTGACGTGGTGTTCGGCGCCGAGCTCGTCGGAACGTTCTTTGCCGGAAGCGGCACCACGGTAACGCCGACCGATACGATTCTCGCCATCACCAAGACCTCGACCGGAGTTTCCATTGGATGGAGTCCGTCGGGCGGAACCTTGCAGGAATCCTCGACCGTGGGAGCCAGCGCTGTTTGGACCGATGTGGGAACGGCAAACCCCGCGGCCATCTCCTTCGGTTCCGGCAGTCGCTACTATCGCGTGAGCCGCTAATCTTGGCCCCCCATTTCAGTCGGTTGGTTCACCGCCGATTGATGCCACGTCCCCGATCATGGGATTCTTCCCGTGGTCGGGGATTTTCGCTGGTGCCCTCCTCAACGCGATTTTTCCACGCGGAAGGTGCCGTCGACAAAAGGGGCTATCCCTTGGGCTTTGGCACCGAATTGGTGGCCGGTAGAATGGTGAACCAGACTTCGGAAATCTGTTCACGCAGAAGGCGGTTGAATCCCTGGGGAACGCCGTTGTTTTCACCGGTCGTCGCCAGGGAGTGGACGGCGACATGCTCCCGACCCGATGGCGTTTCGGCGGCAAGGATCCGGAAGGCACCGCTGAACGGCACCGCATTGGTGCGGGCCAACACCTTCAGTGTCGCGTCGACGGCCGTGGGTGCCACGTCGACTGGGAGTGCGATGACGTCCGGCGGTAGACCCTCGGCGCGCACGCGCAGTGAAGCGTTGAAGCCTTGGAGACGGGTCAGTGTGACCTTGATCTCGTTCGTTTTTCCCGGCTCCACCGAATAGGCGTGGTCGGCGAGAAGGACCTGCAGACTTGGTTTCGAAGGTTGGAGTTGGAGACGGTATCGAAGTTCCGTCCCGCCGGTGTGGATGAGGTTTCCGACGGCCGCGAAGTACGTGCCATCCTGGGGTGCGGTCCAGTCGAGTCGAGGATCCGCGCTCGCGGCATCGTCATTTCGAGCGAGTTCCTTCCCCGACGCATCTTCCACCTTCAACCAGGAATCGAGCGGGAATCCCAATCGAGTGGCTTGCACCTCCAGCGCAAGGAGCTGGCCCTTCTTGGCAATGAATCGAAATCGATCCACATCACCGGGGCGGTTCAGGTCGCCGGAGATTGCACCGGGGATATCCACCCCGTTGGCCTGATCGCGCGTGTCATTGGGTTCCGACTCCAGGCCCTCGGGGCCATCGCCCACGGGGACTTCGAGCGCCTCGGAGAACTCCGGGGGCTGGAATTCGGCAAAGCCTGGCCGAACCCATTCCGGTTCCGTGGGGTGAAACGCAATCGGCAGGAGATTGGTTCCCAGATTCCAGCCGTGCAGCGTCAGAAGGGTATTGGTGTATCGTTGTGCACCGAGTGGAAGTGTGTGCTGAAGGACCGGTCCAGTAGAAAGGTGCAGTCGATACACCCCTCGCGGACTTCCGGCGAAGCGGACATCCGATTCTGCCGGATAGGCGAAGCCAAAAACCTGCACCACGTAGGTTCCATCCTGATCTGCCGTCCAGGTCATGAAGGGATCGAGCGAGCGCACGCTGTCGTGATTCCACGCCAACTGGACGTTGTTCGTGTGGATCAGCCGCAGGGCCAGATCCATCGGGGTCATCAACGTGAAGGCATCGACCCACGACACCAGGGTTTCGCCCCGCTTCAGCGCCACCGAATAGGAGTCCACGTCTCCCGACTTCTCGAGCCGGCCTTCCACCACGCTTGGCAGCGTCGGGATCCTTTGTGGTTTTTGGAAGCTGTCGTTTGGCTCCTGTTCCAGGATCAGTGGATTTGGAGTGACGACCAGCAAGTGCGGAATGCTGGCGCCGTCGGGAGAGTGGGCACGGATCCAGTGCGGTCCGGCGCGCACGCTTGGCGCGACGATCACTCGCACGGCTGACGCATTGGTCGCGGGCAAAAAGGTGAACCCGGGAGAATCGGCCCAAAGCGCAGGAGGCCAAGGGTCGAATTTTCCGACGAGCGTGATCGAATTGGTCGCGCCTGATTGAACGGCCGACGGAAATAGATGATCGAGCACCGGCGCGGCAGCGAATGCCAGCGAGGTGCCGAAGCCCCACGCAGCGACCAGGGTCAGTCCTGCGCGGCGGCGATAGGCTCGCGAATGGAAACTCACGGAAGCGAGGTGCCACCGCATGCCGCGATCAGGCGAAGAGTTCCTTGATCCGCCGACCATTGTTGACCAGGGGAACCGGCCGGCCGGTGTTGGTGTGCAGCACCTGATTGGGATCGATGCCCATCTTCAGGTAAAGCGAGGCCGCGAAATCCTCGGGTCGATGGACGTTCTCCGACGCCGCGTAACCCTTCGCGTCCGTGGCGCCGATCACCGCTCCGCGCGGGCACCCGGCCCCGGCCATCAGGACCGACATCGCGTTCGGCCAGTGGTCGCGCCCCGCATCCTTGTTCACCTTTGGAGTCCGACCGAATTCCCCGAGCAGCACCACCAGGGTCGAATCCAACAATCCACGTTGATCGAGATCGCGAATCAGCGCCGCGACACCCCTATCCATGTTCTTCACGTGCTCTCCCTTGTAGGCGTCAAAGAGCTTGGTGTGGTGGTCCCAACCGCCGTAATTGACGGTCACCCACGACACGCCGACTTCCACCAACCGACGCGCCATCAGCAGGCGTTGGGCAAAGTCGTTGCGGCCGTATTGCTCGCGGAGCTTGGCGTCCTCGCGCTGCAGATCGAAGGCAGCCTGGGCCTTCGACGACAACACGAGATCGACCCCCTGCTGCAGGTACTGATCGAAGGTGACGGCGGGATCTTCGGCGAGCCGGTCGGCGTAGCGTTTCATGCCGTCGAGCGACGCGCGCAGGGCGCGACGCCCGGCCGCGCGGCCCTCGCTGATCTCCGACGGAAGCACGACATCGCGCACGCGAAAGTCGGCGGCGTTGGGCTGGCCGTCGATGACGAACGGAGCGCAGTTCCCGCCGAGGAAATTGGGACCGCCGCTGCGGGTCACCGAGGGCATCGACACGTAGGGCGGCAGCCCTTCGTGCTGGCCGCGCTTCCAGGCGACCACGGATCCGAACGACGGATGAAAGGTCACGAAGGCCCCGCAGGCCACCGGCACCGGCGTCGGAGTGCCGGTCATCAGGTAATGATTCCCGCCGCCGTGGTTGGGATCCTTGTGGCAGAGGGAGCGGAGGACCGTGAATTTGTCCGCCACCTTGGCCAGTTCCGGCACCGCCTCGCAGAAGCGGGTCCCCGGCACCGCCGTGGGAATCGTTTGAAACTGTCCGCGGATTTCCGACGGCGCGTCGGGCTTCGGGTCAAAGGTCTCGTAATGCGAGGGGCCGCCGTCGAGCCAGATGAGAATGCAATTCACCGGTTTGCCGGAGGCGGCATTGACCGCGGCTGCCGCGGCGCTCGGGGCGGCCACGGTTTTCGCCTGAAGCCGCAGGAGATCCGCCATGCCCAGACCCATCATTCCACCCAGGCCGATCTGGATGAAATCGCGCCGACGCATTCCAGCGCAGTTGTGGGGAGTGCCACTCATGGGAGTTTCCCTATTGAAGCCATGCTCGATGCAGCTTGGGAAGCGGGCATTCCGGGAGCTTGGGGCGAGCGTTGGAGCGTGGGACCCATGGACGGGAGGAGAGACGTCAATGGTTCAGCAAGAATTCGGGGGAATTCAGCAGCGCCCAGAACAGATCCTCGCAGGCGCTCTGCCGGGTGACCTCGGGTCCGATGAACGCCGACACGGAAGTGGCCGATTCGGCATCGGTGGGATGCCGATTCACGGTGATCAGATAAATCTCGTCCACCAGCACGTCGGCGGCCTTCGTTCCCGAAGCCAATCGATGGAGTCGTCCGTCCGCAGCCGAGAGTTTTGCCTGAAGAGGCCGCGAGTTCATGAGGTGCAGGCTTTGCGCCACACTCAGCTGGGTGTCGCGTTCGCAGGGGCAGTCGCTGCTGGAGTTCGGGCGACCGAAGGCGTCCATGAAGTGGGACTGGATCTTGTAGCTCCACGCCTGCACCGCGCGCCCGCCGGCGGGGATCGCCGCGAAGGATTCGACCACCCCGGTGGCGTCGCTCACCGCATCCACCATCACCTCGGCCGGAAGCCGGCGGCGATAGGCCCGGGAGAAGTTGCGGGTGTCCGTGAGATTGGAAGCATTCGGTGTCGAGCTGAGCTGGTAGAGCTGCGATTCCAGCAGCGTCCGAATGAGGTGCTTCAGGTCGTACCCATGCGCAGCGAAGTCCGCTGCGAGGGCGTCGAGCAAGGCCGGATTCACGCAGGGATTCGAGCTGCGGAAGTCGTCGACCGGATGGACCAGTCCGCGTCCGAAAAAAGTGCCCCACATCCGGTTCACCGCAGCGCGGGCGAAGAACGGGTTC
>JANXMD010000313.1 GCA_025354845.1 Verrucomicrobiota bacterium
GATGTCAGAATTGTGGGTGTTCTCCGGTCAGCCCAAGCCGCGAGAGATCCACGCCGATGACATGAACCGCCTGCGTTTTTCTGCCCTGTTTCTTTCAACCCTGCTGCACCTGACCCCCTTGGTTCGCGTCGCCGTCGCGGATTCCGCCCTCGTGGCGTCGCCGCTATTGGCGGTGCTCCGTTGGGTCGCAGGGGCCACGGCGGTGGCCGGCGCCCTTCATGGTGTGTCGGGGGCAACGGGAATGACGATTCAACAGGGCGGCACCGCGGTTTCGACGCCAAAGGGGATCGGCGGGACGGTGATCGCCGGGGTAAGGGTCTCGATGTTCAGCAACTTTGGGACCCCGCGTTCGTACTTCTTTTCAGGATTGCCTCCCGGGTTGAGCGGCAGCCTGCAAGGAGTGATCACCGGGATTCCGATCTCGCCGGGAAATTATGAGGTGACGGTGATTGGCTGGGAGCTGCCGGGCGGAGGTGGGAATAACTACCTGGATGGATTCGTCTTCACGGTGGCTGCTTCCGCCCCGCCAGATCCGCCTCAAATCACCTCGCCACTCCCCTCCCAGAGCCTCCCGGTCGGTTCCCCGTTGTCCCTATCGGCGGTGGCTACGGGATCCGGGCTCACTTATCAATGGCGCAAAGACGGTGTGAATATCCCCGCGCCTGAGGGGACCTCGGCCACCTACTTGATTGCCGCGATCCAGTTGTCCGACGCCGGGAAGTACACGGTCGTGGTGACCAACGCGGGTGGTAGTGCCGAGAGTGCGGGCGCTGTGGTGACGGTGGTTTCCCTGCCGGTGTTCAGTGTGCCGCTTCAATCGCAAACCGTGATCGCCGGTAGTCCGACCACCTTTACCGCTGTGGTCACCGGGCTCGGACCGAGCTACCAATGGTTCAAAGACACGACGCCGATTCCGTCCCCCGCCGGGACTTCCGCAACGCTCGCGATCGCCTCGACGCAACCGGCGGATGCGGGCGTCTATTCGTTGACCGTCTCGAATCTGGCGGGATCCGTTTCCAGCGGTGACCTGACTCTGACCGTGCTGACGGCGCCGGCATTCCAGTTTCCCCCAATCGGTCGAACCGTGATCCAGGGAACTTCGGTCTCGCTGACTGCCGCTGTATTCGGGGGCGGACTTTCGTACCAATGGTTCAAGGACGACGTGGCCATTCCCGGCCCCAAGGGCAGTGCCGCGACCTTGGATCTCGGACCGGTGACCGCTGTGGATGCGGGAAGCTACGTGCTCACGGTTTCCAATGCTGCCGGCACCGCCACCAGCGGCCCGGCCACGCTGGTGGTTGTGACCCCACCCGTGATCACGGTGCCGCCGGTGGCGGTCGTCGTGGCTGAGGGGGCCACCGCCCAACTTCTCGTCGATGCCTCTGGGGTGGGATTGTCCTTTCAGTGGACCAAGGATGACGCGCTGATTCCGGCTCCGGCGGGGACCGCAGCCGTGCTGACCCTCAGTCTGGCGACGCCGGCCGATGCGGGTGTCTACGTGGTGACGGTGAAGAATGCCGCCGGTTCGGTGACCTCGATCCCGGTCACGGTCACCGTCACGGCAACTGTGCTGATCCTCCCGACGATTACGCTTCAGCCGCTGCCCGTTTCAGTGAAGGTAGGTTCCTCGGTTATCCTGTCTGGTGCCTCCAGTGGGAGTGGCCTCAGTTTCCAATGGTTCCGCGGGACCTTTGCGCTTTCCGATGCGATTGGCACCTCGCCGACGCTGACGATTGCCGCGGCGACTCTGTCGGATGCGGGCGACTATGTGCTCCGGGTCTCCAACCTCGCCGGTTCGGTTTCCAGCCAGCCGGTCGCCGTCACCGTTACACGCTCGGCGTTGGAGCCTACTCTGCTGGCCAATCTGGTGGGTGGAACCGCCTATGAAGGGGAATCGGTGACCTTCACAGCGCGCGTTTCCACATCGGATCCGGTGACCTACCGCTGGACCAAGAATGGGACCGCGGTGGATGGCGCCACGTCCTCCACGTTCCGAATCGATGCGGCGCAGGGCACGGACGCCGGCAGCTATCGGGCTGAGGTGACGGCGGGCGGAGTGAGCGGAATAACGCCGGCGATCGACCTTGTCGTTGTGGCACCGCCGGTCATTTCGCTCCTCTCCCTGTCGGTCGACCAGGCGGCGACGCTGACCCTCTCGACGCTTCCCGGGCGTAGTTACCTCGTGGAGTCGTTGTCGTCGCTCTCGGGATCGGACTGGACCGAAGTGATCACCGTCAGCGCCGAATCCACCACGATGCAGGTTCCCCTTTCCCCGGTGGTTTCGGAGGCGCGCTTTTTCCGCGTGCGACCGGTGCCCCTGGCGCCCTGAGCACGAGGGATTGACCCAAAACACAACGGCACCGGAATGAACCGGTGCCGTGTTGCTTCAATGCCGTTCTAAACCGATCAGGCGGGGAGGTTCTCCAGCGAGTTGAGCGTCTGCTTCTCCTTCACCTGCCAGTCGGCCAGGCGCTGCTGATGTTCCTCCAGCACCTTGACCGGGACCTTCGAGGTGAACGCCGGATTGGCGAGCTTCACTTGAACCTTCTCGATTTCGGAGCGGATCTTCTCGATCTCCTTGGTGAGGCGCGTGCGCTCGGCGTCGGAATCCACCAGACCTGCGGTGGGCAGGAAGAGTTCGCCGAGTGAGTTTCCGGCGCTTGGCGTGCCCTTGGCGGCGACCCAGGATGCGTCGACGCGTTCCACCGTCTCGGCGTTGAGCAGTAGCGTGAGGACTTCGAAGTCGGCCGGAGCGAGCTCTCCCGAGGGACGTAGCACGAACTTGAGCTTCTTTGCGGGATCCAGCTTCAGTTCGCGTCGCAAATTGCGGCCGATCGACACCAGATCGTACTTCGCCTGCGCCACCGCTTCAGCGGCTTCGTCGAGCCCGAAGTATTCCGTCTCCTGTGCGCTGAGTGGCTTCGGCCAGCGCGCGAACAGGATGGTCTTGCCACCCTGATCTTCGGGCATATCCACGGAATACCCCATTCCGTGCCACAGCTCCTCGGTGATAAAGGGCAGGAAGGGATGGAAGAGACGCAACAAGGTCGCGAGGACGAAGTCGATCACGGCCAATTTGTTGGCCTTGAGCTTGTCGTCCGTGCCGTAGAAGGCCGCCTTCGAGGCTTCCACGTACCAGTCGCAGTACTCGCTCCAGAAGAAGCGGTAGAG
>JANXMD010000316.1 GCA_025354845.1 Verrucomicrobiota bacterium
CGGCGTGAGCGAACTCCACGGAGCCGTGAGCCGAGAGATGTGGTGCGAGCTCTACGGAACCAAGGACCCGGACCAGGTGCCGATCGGCCACATCACCAACGGCATCCATCTGGTGGGCTGGATGAAGGGCCCCGCCCGCCGGGTATGGCGCCGCAAGTTCGCCGCCCTTGGCCGGCCCGATTCGGCATTCGTCACCGAGGCCAATACCGCGGAATTCTGGGACCACGTTAAGGATTCCAGCTTCATTTCCGACGAAGAACTTTGGGCCATGCGGTACAAGCTTCGCCGCGAGCTCATCGAGTTCACCCGTCGCCGTCTGCTGCTGCAGGGGCGCACCTTCAGCCAGGGGGACTTCATCACCTTCGACGGCTTCCTGAATCCCGACGCACTCACCATCGGCTTCGCGCGCCGATTCGCCACCTACAAGCGTGCGCCGCTGATCTTCGACCAGTTCGATAAAATGGTGAAGCTGGTGCAGGATTCTGCGCGGCCCATCCAGTTCATCTTCTCCGGAAAGGCCCATCCGCGCGACGACGCCGGAAAGGCATTTATCCAAAAAATCATTCACCTCAGCAAATTTAGCGAGCTGAAGGGGCATCTGGTGTTCATCGAAAACTACGACATCCACGTTTGCCGGCAGATGGTCGCCGGATGCGACATCTGGTTGAACAATCCGCGCCGTCCCCTGGAGGCATCGGGAACCAGCGGCATGAAGACGACGCCGCACGGATGCATGAACCTCAGCATCATGGATGGCTGGTGGCGCGAGGGCTACGACCATGGCAACGGCTTCGCCATCGGACCCGATTCCCATTCGGATGACGTGAACGAACAGGACCGCGTGGATAGCGCAAACCTCTTCAGCACGCTCACCGAGGAGGTGATTCCCACCTTCTTCAACCGCGACGCCGACGGCATCCCTCGTCAATGGATCCAGCGCATCCGCCACACCATGGCCACGCTGGCGCCAAAGTACAGTACGTGGCGCATGGTGCAGGAATACACCAACAAGTATTACCTTACCCGCTGACGGCACCTGTCGGCCGCCACCTTGGAGCGCGGGTCGTTTGACCCGCGCTCAATTTACACGACGTTCCTTCCGATAGAGGAAAAGGAACAACCATGAACACCCTACAAGAACCCGAGGCTGGCGCCGCTCTGGCGACCAACGACCTGACGTTTGTCCAGGATGTCCTCGAGTCGATTCAGCCCGTGCTGGTGGATTTCTGGGCACCGTGGTGCGGGCCCTGCCGGATGATCGCGCCGGCCATTGAAGAGATTGGCAAGGAGTTTGCAGGACGTGCCCGTGTCGTGAAGCTGAACGTCGACGAGAATCAGGAGACTGCCGCCCGTTTCGGCATCGCCAGCATCCCCACCCTGCTCTACTTCCGCGATGGACGCGTGGTCGATCAATTGATCGGCGCCACCTCGAAGAAGGCCATCGTCACGAAGCTCAATGCGCTCGCGGGTTGATCCTGCGTCACGACGATTCCCGAGCCGCAGGCGATGTTTCGTCTTGCGATACGGCATCCTCCCCGCCTAAACGAAGGCAGCATGGGACGCACCAGTGACGCACGGGAAAAGCTGCTCAACGCGGCGCTCGACCTTATTTGGACGAGCAGCTACGGCGGCGTCAGCGTCGATGACATCTGCGAACGAGCAGGCGTCAACAAGGGCAGTTTCTATCATTTCTTCCCCAGCAAATCCGACCTCGCGGTCGCCGCGTACGAAACGCACTGGCAGACGGCGCGTCCGGATTTAGACCGAATCTTTGGCCCCGACACCCACCCGCTGGAACGACTCCAGCAATGCTGCATCCGCCTCTACGACGGGCAGCAGCGCAAGTTTCAGGAGTATGGGTTTGTGGTCGGCTGCCCCTACGCCAACGCCGGATCGGAGCTGG
>JANXMD010000376.1 GCA_025354845.1 Verrucomicrobiota bacterium
GTGCGCGGAGGTTTACGGCGATCTGCCCTGGCGCTACCACAAACCGGTCGATCGTCCTTCGGCGGATCGGGCTCATCTCACGCCGATCGATCCGGCCAAAACCCCGATTTTCGAATGGCCAGATCCGCCGGTGGGTCCCGCGCCGGTCGTGCGCCTGCAGACCGCGCTTGGCGACATCGAAGTGGTTCTGGATGCGGTACGGGCGCCGGTGACGTCGCGAAACTTCCTGCGGTACGTTCGACGCGGCCTCTACAGCGACGGCCGGTTTCATCGCACCGTCACACAACAAAACCAGCCCACCAACCGGATTCGAATCGAGGTAATCCAAGCCGACGCCAACCCGACGCGCCTCGAGGAAACGGATCCGCCCATCGGACTCGAGCGGACGCGCGATACCGGCCTCAAGCATCTCGACGGCACGATTTCGATGGCTCGTGATACGCCCGACAGCGCGACTTCCGACCTCTTCATCTGCATCGGAGACCAGCCGGAGCTCGACTTCGGCGGTCAGCGAAATCCCGACGGGCAGGGCTTCGCGGCGTTCGGCCGGGTGACCAAGGGAATGGACGTGGTCCGAGCCCTCCAGCGTCAGCCCGCCGAGGGTCAAACCTTGACACCGCCGATCCGGATTCAACGCGCCATCCGATTGGAATAGAAACGAGAAGTTGAACCCACAGATAAACACAGATGCTGAGAGACAGGCATCGATACGTCGTGGCTCAAGAACCTCACCAACTGACCGATCGCAGATCCTTTTGGATGCCGCGCCATTCGGATCTGTGTCCCTCTGTGTGAATCTGTGGTTGCACTCTTTTTCAACTGCCGGAATTAAGTTCAAAGTATGAAAACACGCCGATGGTTTCCTGGCGCCTTCCTGTGGGTGCAATTTGGGCTGACTCTCACGATCCTCGGCGAGTCGCCGGTCGTTCGTCCCTGGCCCCAGTTCCGCGGAGCCCAGGCGTCCGGTGTCGATGATTCCGCCCCGCTGCCGGTTTCCTGGAACGTGGAGACCGGTACGAATATCCGGTGGCAGACCCCGATTCCCGGACTGGCGCACGCCTCGCCGATCGTTTGGGGCGATCGCGTTTACGTGACCACCGCGGTGAAGCCCGGGAAATCCGAGCTCAAGGTCGGACTCTACGGCGACATCGACTCGGTCAACGAAACTGAACCCCAGCAGTGGCGGCTCCTCGCCGTGGACCGCACCGACGGACGCGTGCTGTGGAATGTCCTGGGGTACGAATCGGTCCCCAAGGTCAAGCGACACACCAAGGCCACCCATTGCAATTCCACGCCGGCTACCGACGGCAATCGCCTGGTCGCCCTTTTCGGCTCCGAGGGACTTTTCTGCTTCGACACCTCGGGCAAGCTGGTGTGGAAAAAGGATCTGGGTCCGATGGACTCAGGATACTTCGACGTGCCCAGCGCCCAGTGGGGCTTTGCCGGCTCTCCGGTGATCTTTGACGGCAAGGTGATCGTTCAATGCGACGTGCAAAAGGGATCATTTCTGGCGGTCTTCGATTTGGCCGATGGCCACGAACTCTGGCGAACCGCACGCCGGGACGTTCCCAGCTGGGCCAGCCCGGCGATCTGCTCCGAGTCGGGACGAACCCAGATTGTGGTGAACGGCTGGCATCAAGCCGGCGGCTACGACTTCACCACCGGGAAGGAACTCTGGCACCTCGACGGCGGCGGCGACATCCCGGTTCCGACGCCAATCGTGGCGAACGGATTAATCTACCTCACCAGCGCCCACGGCAAGGTGCGTCCAATGCGTGCCATTCGTCCCACCGCGTCCGGCAACATCACCCCCGAGAATGCCGGCGCCACCAACAACGCCATCGCCTGGGCTCACGCGCGCCAGGGAAACTACATGCAAACCCCACTCGCCCTCGGCGACTCGCTGTACGGCTGCTTTGATCTGGGCATTCTCACCTGTTTCGACGCGCGGAGCGGAGCCATCCGCTACAGCGAACGCCTCACCAAGAGCGGCGAAGGGTTCACGGCCTCGCCGGTTTCGGATGGTCGTCACCTCTACTTCGCCAGCGAGGTCGGCCACGTGTACGTCGTGCCGGCCGGCCCGACCTTCAGCGTCGTGTCCACCAACTCCATGAACGAGACCTGCATGGCCTCACCAGCCATCAGCGGCGGCACGCTGTTCTTCAGAACCCGCGAAAAGCTCGTGGCGATCGGGAACCGTTAAAATCGAGTCCAACGTCCAACGTCCAACGTCCAACGTCCAAGGGCCGAGGGCTGAGGGCCAAAGGTCCGCCACAACTAGAGCCTGGGCGCGAGCCCCAGGAACCGCTCTTGAATGAATTTCAAGAGCTGGAGGCCCGCAACATTTCACCCAGGGACACCCAGGGCACTTTCCGACGCCAAGAGCCCATAGATGTAGGTATCGTAAGCCACCCCCTTGCCTACCCAACGCTGCCGTAGTGTTCCTTCTCGAACAAATCCCAAGGACCCCAAAAGCTTGTTGGAGGCTGCATTGTCGGGATTCACCTCCGCTTCAATCCGTCGAATCCCCAGCTGTGTGAACGCCTCACGGCAAGTGGCCGTCAACGCCTCGCGCATCAACCCCTGCCCCCAGCAGGCGCGCGCGAGCACGTAGCCGATCTCCAACCGTGCGCTGCCAGGATCGAACCGGAATAGCAACACGGTACCGACCACCTTGCAGTCGGTACGACGTACCAGCACCAACTGGAGCCCCGTACCCGCATCCCTGAGTGCCTGCATGCGCTTCAACCAGGCCAGCGCATCCTCAGCTTTCTGCCAGGTGGGATAAGGGAGGAATCGCGTGACCTCGGGATCGCCGTTTACCTCCATGAGATCCACCAGATCCGATCCGCGAATTTCGCGCACTTCAAGGCGCGGGGTCAGGATCGGACCCGAAAGGCCGGGCAGGAGGACCGAGGACATCAGGAGAATCCTCCCTTAAACCGAACGAATTTCAACCTCCGGAACCGGCTCCCTCGAACGTCGAATTCAAAATATCCCGGAATCCAGACCTCACAACCTCGAAGTTCAGATTAGCCCGCCGCGCAATTCCTACCGTAATCATGAACTCGCGGCATGGACTTTTTAAAGCCGTGTCGCAATCTGATCAATCTGACTAGAATCCTTCAGCAAAACACCCCTCGACTCAGTGCAACTTCTTACACTTCGTATAAATAAATTCAGACTTCTCTGATAAGTGGCTTCCAAATTAGGATCAGGAGCCACACCCATTCAACCCCACCGTGATTTCTAATATCGTCGGTGGACCCCGCCCGTCACCTTGACTTGCTGGAGACTCGTTTGAAGCTCGTGACCGACAGTTTGCGGAGATGACACATTCCCATTGGAGTGGCTGTTGTCGCAATGGTCCCGACCAACTGTTGAGGGACCTTTCGCAAGACAGCTGCTTGTATGGGTTGCTGGGGTGGATCCCGATCCGGGTCACCCCGTTTCCGCGTCAATAAGAGACAAACCCATGAAACGTAAAAACCTGAAGTTCGCGAGCCGGCTCGCGGTTGTCCTCGGAGTGGCGACCGCTGCTCTCGCAGACTATCCCTCGACAGTATCTAGCCTCGGTCCGGTGGCCTATTGGAGGCTTAACGAAACGACCACCCCTCCGGCCGCCGACGTGGCAGTCAACGCAGGCAGCCTGGGCGATGCCGCAGTGGCGTACTACCAGGGTGCCGCCAGCCATCCTGCGGCGGGCGCCCTGAACGGACGGACCGATTCTGCCGCCGCCTTCGACGGATCCACCGGGACCTTTGCCTTCGTCCCGTACAATCCGGATTTGAATCCGGCCGCGCCCTTCTCCGCCGAAGCCTGGGTGAATCCCGCCGTGGACAACCCCGCCGGCACACTAACCTGCGTCCTTTCCAGCGGTCAGTTCGCCTCGCCGCGTTCCGGATGGCTGATCTACCAGTCCGACACCGGCTGGAATCTGCGCATGTACAACCAGAACGGAACAGCCACCTCGCTGAGCGTCACCGGCGGTGGCGCACCGGTCACGGGAACCTGGCACCATCTGGTGGTAGCCTACGACGGCACCAACGCGACGCTGTACGTCAACGGCAAGAACGCCGCGGCCGGAACGCCGACCAGCTATGTTCCGGGCGCTTCCGGCGGATTCGCCATCGGTGGACGTGCGGACAGTTCGTTCTTCTGGAACGGCTCGGCCGATGAGGTCGCCATCTACAGCAAGGCCCTGACGGCGGCGGACGTCACCGCGCATTACGCCAACGCGACCAGCGCTGCGCCTGCGGCCACCTACCAAAGCCTCGTCCTCGCCGCACAGCCGCTGGCGTATTATCGCTTGAACGAGGGCGCTTACGTCGCCCCGACCACGCTTCCCGTTGCCGTCAACACCGGGAGCGGCGGCACCTCTCTGAACGGCTCGTACAATGCCGGTATGAAGGCTGGCGCCCCCGGGCCCCAGCCCCCGACCTATTCCGGCTTCGCGGCCGGCAACGTCGGCGGCAAATTCAATGGCTCGGCCGGTTACGTCGGCACGCCCTACCAACTGAACGATCAGACCGAATTCTCCGTCTCGGGCTGGATAAAGCGCGGCAAGGCCCACAGCAGTCGCGGCGGCTACTTTGGTCAGAACAACCTGCTGGAGTTCGGTGACGCCGACAGCGGCGCCAACATCGAGCTTTGGGTGGACGCGCGCGGCGCCAACATCAAAGCCCCGTTTCCCTTCGCCGATGACGAGTGGGGCCAGTTCGTGATTACGGCCGATACCACGTCCACCGTGCTGTATGCGAACGGTAAGGAGATCGGCCGACTGAGCGGCAACCTCGACTCCTACAAATCGAGCGACTTCAACTTCAACATTGGCGGCGGCGGCATCTTCAACAACACCGGCGACTACTTCCTCGGCAGTATCGACGAGGTCGCCGTGTTCCCCAAGGCCTTGACCGCGAGTCAAGTTCTGTCCCTGTATTACGGGGCCAATATTGCGCCTGTAATCTCTTCGCAGCCTGCTCTCCCGGCCCGCCCGGTGTATGCGGGCTACACGATCTCCATGTCGGTCGCCGCCGCCGGCACGCCGCCAATCAGCTACCAATGGCGGCGCGGAGGAAAGGCCATCACGGGACAGACCTCTGCTTCCCTCGTCATCCCCGGCGCCACTGCAGCCGATGCGG
>JANXMD010000709.1 GCA_025354845.1 Verrucomicrobiota bacterium
GCGGGCACAGCCGAGCATGCCGGCGATCTGCTCCTTGTAGAGCCACCACGGGGTGTAGCTGTGCATGCCCCCGCCGGCGCCCTCGTCGTTGAACACCGGCAGATTCTCCAGCGCGGGGATCTGGCCGGTGAGCCCGGCGCCCACGGTGTCCATCAGGTAGCGCCCAACCTTGCCGCTCGAATTGGCGAGCCCGTTGGCGAAGCGATCGGTTTTGGAATTGAGGAGGATGCGCGCCGATTCGCAGCCGCTCGCCGCGAGAATCACGATGCGCGCTTTGACGTGCACATCCTGTCGTGTCTTCTTGTCGACGTAGTGCACGCCGGTCGCCTTGCCGTTTTCGTCAACGCTCACCGCACGCACCATGGCGTCGGTGACGATGTCGAGGTTCCCGCTGGCCAGTGCCGGCGGAAGGTGAACGGTGGTGGACTGGTAGTTGGCCTTGATGCTGCATCCGCGGCCGCAGGGCGTAGCCCAGAAGCAGGCCTGTCGTTTGGCCATCTCGTCAGCCGAGAGTTTCTGCGCCTCCGGGGAATCGGGATGCAACGCGGCGGCAATCTTCTTGGCATTGAGTCGGCGCGACAGGATGGCCATGTGCGACGGGATCACCGGCACGCCGAGCTTGGCGGCGTGTTTCTTGAGGAGCATTTCGGGCACGCGCGGACGCGGCGCGGGGAGCAGGGTGCCGTTGGGAGAATCCGGTGTGTTTTCCAGACCCTCGTTGCTGCCCCAGACGCCGATCAGCGATTCAACCTTGTCGTAATACGGAGCGAGCTCCGCGTACTCGAAGGGCCAGTCCAGACCGAGGCCGTCACGACTGCGCGGCTTGAAGTCGTAGGGCCCCATGCGGAGCGCGATGCGGCCCCAGTGGTTGGTGCGACCGCCGAGCATGCGGGGACGCCACCAGATCCATTCCTGCTTCGAACCGAAGGCCACGTAGTCCTTCGCCTCGTGGAAGGTGTTGGCGGGCTTGTCGCTGCGGCGGGTCATGTAGGGCTCGCCGGGATTGGTCCAACCGCCATCGACGGTGGCGTCGTGAAACCCAAAGTGCTTGTCCGGCGTCGCCGCGGCCCGCAGCGGGGCCTGCCCGGCGGTTTGGAACATGGCGGGTTCCTTGACCGGATCGTAGTTCCGGCCCGCCTCAAGCATCAAAACCTTCACACCGGCGAGGGCGAGAACGTACGCGCTGGTGCCGCCGCCCGCGCCAGAACCGACGATGATGACGTCGTACTTCGGGGCGGTTTTGGAACTTGTGACAAAGGGCATGGCGAAATCATGTACGGCGGCGAAAAACTCCCAAGCCGAAAGTCACCATCTGACTTTCGACTTTCGACCTTCGACTTTAGACTCCAGTCTTCTCGCATGAATTCCCGACTCTCCAAGTGGATGATCTGGCTGGCCGGCCTGGCCTGGTTCACGGCTTCCGCGACCGCGGCAATCAAAACCGAGGTGATCGAATATCGGGAGGGCGACACCGTTCTCGAAGGCTACGTCGCCTACGATTCCGACAAGGGCGCGCGTCCCGCGGTGCTGGTGGTCCACCAGTGGA
>JANXMD010000437.1 GCA_025354845.1 Verrucomicrobiota bacterium
ACCGGCCGCGGTCTCCAGGGCCGGGGCAGGAATCCGGGTTTCGACCGTGGGATCCACCGCGCGGTCTTCAATGGGCGCGCTGGTCCAGAGTGCCTCACGGGTCACCAGCAGGGTGGGCCGGCCCGGGAGGATGATGAGCGCCTTGGGGGCCGGAGTTCCGTCGGCCTTCTTGAGCCGGAGTAGGTAATCGTCGGATTCGTCCACCGCCGGCGCCAGGTCCCATCGCAGGGGCTCGGTCGGACGCTGCAAGGGTTCGCCGTCGATGCCGACAATATGTTGCGCCAGACTCGGAAGGCGCAGGAGGCGGTTGAGCAGGCGGCGCGTCTGGGTTTCGTGATAAACCAGATTTACCGCATATCCGTAGCGGGCCCGTTGAGCTAGCGGCTGCCATAGAAGGGCGAGCTCGGGATCGAGATCATCACCGGATTTCTCGTCGAAATCCTTGAAGCGCCCGGGCTTGATCACCGACCAATCGGGCGCGCCCGCCTTGCGGTACTCGACGGCCACTTCGGTGTCGGTCAGGCGCATCCGCAGTTCCACCGTGTCGGCATCCGAGCCGTCCGTCTGGACGCCGGGCTGAAGGTGCGTGAGCAGCTGACGCCAGCGTTCGACGTCCCGTCCGCGACGCCACTCCTTCACCTTGACCCGGAGCGGCTCCAGATCGGTGATCGGCTTGAGAAACTCCGGCCACTTCAACTCCCGTTCGTCGGCGGCGAGGGCGATGTAGGTCCAGAACTCCAGGATGGTCCGCGGCGGAGCAGGCCAGAGATCCAGCTTCTCCCAGGCGTGCGGCCCCTGGAATCGGATTCCCAACGCCAGGAGATCCTCCCCCGTGAGTTGCGCCTTCTCCGACAGTTGCGCAAAGCGATCCTCCACGCGTCCGAGAAATTCCAGTTCGATCCGGGAAAGAGGGCGCCTGGCAGCATTCAGCGCGGCCTCGGTCAGTTGACCGCCACCGCGGGAAGCGGAAACCGGCGGGCCCTTCTTGGCTTTGGTTTTCCCCGCGCTGAGGGTTCGCACGGCCGCCGAACCATGTTCCGCCAACAGAGCACGCATGGCGGCCACCGTGTGATCGCAGCCGCCGCCCGCGGGGCAGGAGCACGACTCCCACCAGGCCTTGGTCTCGCTGTCAAAGGTCAGTCGATTTTCCACCGACGGGGTGCCCTTGAGCGACGCCACGTAGGCGGTCCCGGGAGACTCGCAAAGGAGCTCAACCACGCCGCCCTCGGCATCGATGCGCTCGCCGCGGCGACGGATCTCCAGCGGGAGTTCCGCAAGAAACTGGCGGGCGGCCTCCAAGTTGAATCCGGCAAAATCGGCAGGGTCCATTCGAGTAGAAGACGGTCATCATAGCGGAGAACCCGGCGGGGACAAGCCTGAGGCCGAATCGAACCAGGATCCTCTCCACCATTACAAACGTTCACAAAGTGGCGTCTGCTCCCGAAGTTGGCATTGAACTGGCTATAAAAACCATCCGGCTGAGTGGTCGGACTAGGTTAGGGTCGTTTGGGTGAAACGCCGTCCACTGTGGAGTGGGCGGCGTTTCTTTTGCCCTCGTTGTTCAGCCAGGCCGATCCCCGTGCGGAGCGCCGGCATCTTGCCGGCTCGATGGGTTTAATTTGGAAAGCATGAAAGGACGGGAAGAACAACGGAGACGCGAAGAGGCAAAGGTCCGTGCCGTCGGATTGCGACAGTCTCGAACGACTTTGGACCTTCGACTTTGGACTTTGGACTCTATTCCCCCGTCATCACTCCCGCCTCAATCCATTGTCGTTGGACTTCCACGGCGCGTTCCGGGAAGTAGTGGTGGGTCAGCCGGTCGACTTCAGGACGCCAGTGGGTTTCGCGGGTGTAATGCTCGTAGGGCCCGGTGCGGAAGGGGGCGAGGCTCTTGCGATACCCGCCCCACCGTGCGGCCTCGGCCGCGATGGCGGGTTC
>JANXMD010000444.1 GCA_025354845.1 Verrucomicrobiota bacterium
GCACCAGCGGCAGCGTGGCCGTGCTGGTGCCCTGTCGAACGAAGGCGTCCTCCACACGCAGCCATCCGTTGGTGAATCCAATCCGCGCCGCCACGAATTCATCGACCTCTTGTCCGCGCACGTTGAAGCGCTTCGCCGAAATGCGTCCGCTCACGCCAGTGCGCTCCGGTTCCCGCCAGCGTCCCCACAACTCCGCCTCCAGCTCCGGCGGTGTGGTGAAGCGGACGTTTTGCGCCATGGCGAGCGCGACCGTGTCGCCAAACAGCGGGGACACTCCCGCGGGATCAACCGCCGTCTTCAATCGAAACCAGTAATCCCGCGCCGTCGACACCTCGGTGAAGTCGAGCTCCACCGGACCGTCCGGCCGCTGAATGCGCGCCCCGCGAATTTGCCAGACTCGGTTGGTGTGGGCGAACGGAACACTTGCCCACAACGTTTCGACTCCCCGGTAACTTCCGTTGGTGACTGACGCCTGCCCTGCGAGGCGAAGCGTCGGAACCACCTCGGTATTCCAATCAACCGGACCATTGGTCCAGACCGGCAATCGGACCGACGCCTCTGCCTGCACGAGCGGTGGCGACTCATGAGACCATCCAAACTGCTCCAGCCACCGCGCCGCCTCCGCACCCAAGGCCGGTCCCAGCCGTTTCACGTCGAGATGCGATTCCACCCGGGCCCGGGTGTCGCGGGTCCGGGCGTCGACCGACATCGTGGCGGTTGCCCTGCCGTCGTAGGCACGCAGGTCCAAATTCGGGAGTGTGAACACGGCGTCTCGCCAGTGCGGATCGACGGTGAGGGAATCGAGCTTCACCTGCGGGAACTCGGCATCGTGCCCCACCAGGTGAGTCTCAAACTCCCACTCCTCCAGCGGATGCAATTGCCAGGCGAGGGTTCGCGACACCCCGGAATCGCGAAGCGCACGAACCCCCTGTCCTGAGAATTCGAACCGGGCCACGGTGCCGCCCGCGACCGATACCTTTCCGGTCGCCAACTTCCAGCGAATGGAGTTCCAACCCGCGGGATCGGGAATAAAGCCCGCCTGCCCAGGAACGGACGCGTCGAGCAGGACCGTGGCCGCAGAACCCCATTGAGTATCCGGCTGGATCGCGGACAGCGAGAGCGTATGAGCAAACCGATTGGTGACTCCCGGCTCGGGCGCAAACGTGCCACGGACCTCCATCATTCGGGCGGTGACCCAAGGGGTGGTGGGACGATTGACTGCCACTTTCCATTCTACACGAACCGGCTCCCCTCGATCCGCCGTAAGATCCGCAGACCCGCTCACCCCGACGGACCGGGCATCCCCTTGCGGCGATCGAACGCCGGTCATTTCCAGCTTTAATTCGGAATGCAGTGCGACCGGAAGTCCGTTCGTCGACGGACTGAGCGTTTCCAGGGACGCGTCCAATCGGACAGTCTCGGCGGACAGCGCCTCATGCCGCGCCCCATCCGCGGTGAGCCGAAGGTGCGCGGTGCTCAGAGCGGGGTGGTCGAGGTCAGCGTGGAAGGTCACCTCCAGCAATGGTGGGGCACGAAACTGGGTTGCTTCGAGAGTCTGGCCAACTCGCAGCAGCACGCCACGCCACGCCGATTCGTCCGGAGACGGCGCTCTTTCTGCACCCGGCGCCCGTTGCACCAGATCTCCCGTGATGCTCAGCTTGCCGCCGTGGCAGGTCGCTTCAAACCGGTCTAGGATCCAGTGGGTTTCAGTTTCAAAACGGAGGCGCCCCTCCACGCCGCTGACCAAAAAAACAAACGGCGTCGCTCCGGAGCGGGATTCCAGCGGAAGAGCCAGTGTTCCTCCATGCACGGTCACCGCGACAATGGTGGGCACACGGGCCCACAGCAGATCGGACCAGCGGAGCTTCAGCTGCAGTTGGGTCAGCGCGACCTGCTCGCCCGCCACTCCACCGGCGCGGCGAAGTTGGACATTCTCGACCACGATCCCCCGGCCGAGGCGTAGCCGCATCCGGGTGAACTCGAGTTCCGCCCCACGCGACCGCAACTGATCCAGCAGCGGGCGCTTGGCAAACTCGGGCAGGCCGATTTGATTGAGATCCAGGAAGACGATCAGCAACAGCAGGAACCCGATCATCACCCCGCGCCGACACCAGCGCACTGTACCCAAGAGAGCGCGCCAGCCCCGGGCTTTGGCCGGTGCGCCAGAATCTCTCGTGGGTTTGGGGTTCACAGTCGCGACCCGGGACGATCACTCGCGGGGCAGGACGCTGAAATCGCGCTGAATCTCACGAAACAACGCCCCGGGAATCTCCAAGCTGAAAGGCAACGAATCGTCATCAAAGTTGGACAACGCCACCGCCAAGGCACCCAGATCCGTGGCAAACCGAAGCCGCCACTTACGGATGGGTGCCGACGCGTCCAACGTCAGGATGATCTCCAATCCCAGTTCCGTGAACGACGGACGTGAGGTGAACAACCCCTCATTCGGCACGGCAAAGGGAATGGTCTCCAGCACCCCGAGCCGGTGGAGCGTCTCTTCCAGCGCGGGACTGAAAGGGGCACCAGGCAGCCCGGCGGTGACCACCCATTCCCCGGTGGCGGATCGCTCCAGGGTGCGGGTGCGTCCATGATGCACCGCCACCACTTTCACGACGTTGCTCGAGGCGAATCCGAAATCACGGAACTGCAGGGCCGACTCCGGGAGACGGGCCACGTCGGCGCGGCGCAGGGAATAGACCGGGGATTCGTCGCTTCGGCGCGCGAAGATGTGAGCGGAATCACGATCGCCCGTTTCCCCCAGCAGCAGCCGCAAGGGACCGTTGGTTCCGGAGGCCGTTGCCTCGCGGAATCCATAGCTCCGAACCGGCGCTGCGAGGCCGTACCGGGAGTAGTCGGCAACCACGTCGTTCGGAAACTCGGCGATCTCCAAGGCTCCGAGCCGTCCCAGAAAGAAGGCCACCAACTCCGTTTTGGCAGGCCGTCGCGGCGTGCCGGGGATCCACCAGTTGGTCCCCTCACGTTCCAGAAAATTGGTGCGCCCTGAGGCAGAGAACTCGAGTCGATCCAGCCCGTGCATCGCCGGAAGCAGATGTCGGTCGCGGAAGGAGGCCAGGGTCCCCTGCAGCGGCAACACGGTCGTCGCGGGAACTAAGACGACATTGGTGGACGCCATGCGCCGCAGATACACCAGACCCGGATTGTTGGTCGGCGAGCGACCAATCTGGAGATGCACCAGGGTGTTCGTCGGACCGTGGAGAAAGAGCTCGGCCTCCGGAGGTTGGAGCCCATAACGCTCGAGATCCACCCCCGGCGCATCGCTCACAAAGTCACTAATCCTCACCCGCTGCAACAATCCCATCATCGCCTCGAGGCGGTCGCCGTCGGCACGGGCTTCCACCGGGCGCACGAGACGCCAACTGACCGCCCCTCCCGGGCCCACCGTGCGGCGCGCCTCAAATTGAGTCCGTCCGCGGAGCTCCACACGATCCACGGCTGCGGCAGAGACCGTGAAGAGGGCCCGGTTGCGCCATCCCGAGGTCGTCTCCGGGAGCGAGTCGAGCAACGCCGCGTCGGCCGTGAACACGCCTTCATCGCCCACACGCTGAAAATAGAAGTCGTTCCCGATCGGAGCACGGGCACCGAACTTGAAAAGTGAAGGTTGAGAGCCGGCTTCCACCTTCAGCGTCACGGACGAGGCATCGAGACCAAAGGCAGCGAGGC
>JANXMD010000474.1 GCA_025354845.1 Verrucomicrobiota bacterium
CATACCAGGGTGCCACCTTGCGGAACATCACACAGCCCAAGTCCTCGCCGAACACCTCCACCATCAGGTCGAGATGCCGGCTCATCACGCGCACCCGTTCGGAAAACTTGGCCTCGGGCAGGAGTTCGCCCGTTTCCAGGAGCTTCCGGGTGCGAACGAAAATCCACGGATCGTAAAAGGCCCCGCGGCCGATGCTGACGCCCGTGCAGCCGGTGCGGTCGCGCATCACGCGTGCGCCCTCAGGCGTGGTGACGTCGCCATTGCCAATCACCGGAATTCGCCGCGCCGCCTGCACCACCGCGGCAATGCCCGCTAGGTTGACCGTTCCGGAAAATCCCTGCTCGCGGGTCCGCCCATGAATGAACACCGCGGCGACACCGGCATCTTCCAGGGCACGCACCAGATCCGGAGCGGTTAAATTCTCGTCGTCCCAGCCCAGACGCATCTTCGCCGTCACCGGGATCTTCAGCGCGTTGACCATTGTCCGCACCAGATGTGAGGTCTTGTCGAGTTCGGTCATCATCGCCGACCCACCCCCGACGCGGCAGACCTTGCGGACCGGGCACCCCATGTTGATGTCGATCGAACTGACGCCCAGCCCCTCAAGATATAGCGCCGCGTCGCGCATTTCTTCGGGTACCGCGCCGAACAACTGCACCGCCAGCGGGCGATCCTGCACGTTCGATTCAATCAGCTTGAGGGCCTTCCGATTCCGCTCGATGAGCGAACGCGCATTGACCAGGTCGGTGGTGCAGAGGTCCAACCCGCCGATCTCCCGGACCACGAGCCGGAAGGGCAGATTGGTGTAGCCCGCGAGGGGCGACAGAAACAGGTTGGAGCGCAGGGCCAACGGCCCGAACGAAATCACGGTCCGATCCTACCGTGCGACCGAAGCGGAAGGAAGGATGGGGCGGTTCAATTGAGTTGAATGTTTTGCCCGCCGCGCCATCCACCTCCCCATGAACTCGCGTCGCGACTTTCTGAAAAAGACCTCCCTGCTCGCCGCTGGAGGCACGCTCGCCGGATCCCTCGACGCGCTCATCGCCAGGGCCCGCGCCATTGATCCCAGCCCAGGCTCGACCTGGAGGGATGCCGAGCACGTGGTCATTCTCATGCAGGAGAACCGATCCTTCGACCACGCCTTCGGTTCCCTCCGCGGTGTGCGAGGGTACAACGATCCCCGGGCCGTCACTCTGCCCAATGGCAATCCGGTGTGGTTTCAGAGCAATCACGCGGGCGAGACGTATGCTCCGTTTCGGTTGAATCTTCGCGATACCCGCGCCACCTGGATGAGTTCCCTGCCCCACTCCTGGGTGGATCAAACCGACGCCCGCAATCATGGCCACCACAACGGCTGGCTCGACGCCAAGCACTCGGGAAACAAAGCCTACGCCGACCTCCCGCTGACCCTCGGCTTCTACAATCGCGAGGATCTGCCCTTCTACTATGCGCTGGCCGATGCCTTCACGATTTGCGATCAGGCCTTCTGCTCCTCCCTGACCGGCACGACACCCAATCGCCTCTATCTCTGGACCGGAACGATCCGATCGGAGCCATCCGTCCAGACCAAGGCCAACGTCCGCAATGAGGACGTGGACTACGGCGCCGAGGCTGGTTGGACCACCTTCCCCGAACGCCTGGAGGACCACGGGATTTCGTGGAAGGTGTATCAGAACGAGCTGAGCCTGGCCTCGGGGTTGGAAGGAGAATCGGACGCCTGGCTGTCCAACTTCACCGACAACCCCCTGGAATGGTTCCGTCAGTATCACGTGCGGTTTTCGGAAACACACCGAGCCCATCAGAAAGCACGCGTTCACGACCTGACCAAGCAGATCCAGGATCTCTCGAACTCCACCGGTCCCAAACGAGCCACTCAACTCCAGGCACTGCGCGAAGAGTTGAAAACACTGAACCAAGATCTCGCAGCCCATTCCCCGGAGGCATTTGCCAGCCTCGCTGAACGGGAGCGGCGCCTGCACGCCAAGGCCTTCACCACCAACCGAGGGGATCGCGCCTACCGCGAGCTGACCGAACTCCCTGCGCCGGCCGGATCTCCGGCCGACACCCTGACGATCCCCAAGGGCGACACCTTGCACCAGTTCCGCAGCGACGTACGCGGAGGCACGCTGCCAACCGTCTCGTGGATCGTGGCTCCGGAGAATTTCTCGGACCATCCCGGCGCTCCCTGGTACGGCGCTTGGTACCTCTCGGAGGTGCTCGAAATCCTGACCCAAGATCCCGCGGTCTGGCGGAAGACGGTGTTCATTCTGTGTTACGACGAGAACGACGGGTACTTCGATCATGTCCCACCGTTCGTGGCCCCGGATCCCGAGCGGCCGGAGACCGGTCGGGCCTCGGCTGGCATCGACACACTGGTGGAGCAGGTCCGTTTGGAGCAAGAGCAGGCCCGGCAGCAAACCCAGCCCGAGTCGCCCATGCGGGCCGGGCCCATCGGACTCGGATTCCGTGTGCCGCTCCTGGTCGCCTCCCCCTGGAGTCGCGGCGGAGCGGTTTGTTCTCAGGTGTTCGACCACACCTCGATCCTCCAGTTCCTCGAACAGTTGCTCTCGCACAAGACGGGAAAAACGGTCCGAGAACCGAACATTTCCTCGTGGCGCCGCGCGATCTGCGGCGACCTTACTTCGGTCTTTCAACCGTGGCATGGCGAACCGGTGCGACCTCCGGCGGCCGTGGCCAAGGAACCGTTCTTCCACACCATTCACCAGGCCCGTCTGCGGGAGATTCCGCATGGATTCCACCGGTACACCGCCGAGGAGATCGAAACAATCCGCGCCGCGGGAGGACGCAGCCCCGGGCTGCCCCGCCAAGAAGCGGGGGTACGACCCTCTCGTCCCCTGCCTTACGCCCTGCAGGTGCAAGGCCGGCGTCTCGATTCCGGATCCGCCTTCGAGCTCCAGCTGACTGCCGGGGCACGCGTTGGAGCCCAGCCAGCGGCGGGAGCCCCGTTCCGCGCGTACCGTCCGGGCGCCACCGGACCCAGCACCCCGCGGGACTACTCGGTGGCGTCGGGAGACACCGTGATGGACACTTTGCCGATCGACGTCGCCGACAACGGTGCCTACCGACTGCACGTGCACGGACCCAACGGATTCTTCCGGGAATTCCAAGGAAACGCCTCCGACCCTCGGTTGATCGTGACCGCCGAACCCTTCGTCGAGGAAGGTAAGCCAGGGCTCCGTCTCCGGTTGAGGAATCTGGACGCAACCCACGCGCTGAACCTCACGCTGCGCGACGCGGCCTATGGTGCCAAGTCTCTGACATTGCAACTCGCCGCCGGCGCCGACGAGGTTCGCGTCGTGACCTGCGATGCGGGTCGCGGCTGGTACGATCTCGTGTTGTCAGTTGAGGGCAGCCCGTCCTTTTTGCAACGGCTGGCGGGACGCATCGAAACCGGGATGGAAGGCATCTCCGATCCCGCGATGGCCTGACGCCGCTGGCGCGTGGACTCACACCTCCGCCCATTGACGGAGGAGGTTGTGGTACACGCCGGTGAGCGATACCGCCGAGGGATGATTGGGGTGATCCGCATTCAGCCGCTGGATGGACAGATCCAGGTCGAACAACAGCGACCGATGGCCGTCGTCGCGAATCATACTCTGAATCCAGAAGAACGAACACACCCTCGCGCCGCGCGTGACCGGCGTGACATGATGCAGACTGGTGGAGGGATACAGCACGAGGTGGCCAGCGGGGAGTTTCACCCGCTTCACCCCGTAGCTGTCCTCGACGCAAAGCTCCCCACCGTCGTACTCCGAGGGATCGGCAAAAAAGAGGGTCGCCGACAGGTCGGTGCGAATCCGGTGGGGTGTTCCTGGGACTTGGCGGATGGCGTTGTCCACGTGGGTACCGAAGGATTGTCCACCGGAATAGCGGTTGAAGAGCGGCGGAAACACCCGCAGGGGCAATGCCGCCGACAGGAACAGCGGATGGCGTCCCAGGGCGGTGAGAATCCGCTCTCCCAGCTCGCGGGCCACCGGATGTCCTGCCGGAATCTGAAGGTTGTCCTTGGTGCGAATCGACTGGTGACCGGCAGTCACGCGCCCATCGACCCACTCGGCACTTTCCAACAGACGTCGCATTTCGACGACCTGCTCGGTCGTCAGCACATCGGGAACTTGAATTAACATAAGACGGTTAGGAACGGGGGTCAGAAGTGCAAATGTGCGCTGAACAGGGCCGAGACGCCGGCGCCAGGCACCAGATGACCGGGGTGGATCTGGTCGATGTACTCGTTGTCCGTGAGGTTGTAGACGTTCACCTGCAAATCCACATTTCGGCTCACGCGGTATTTGAGCATGGCGTCCAGAGTCCAGTAGCCGGGCACCTCCTTCAGCCGGTGGGAAACAGGATCCAGCGGCACCGTCGAGCTTGCGGTGCGACTGGCGACGTAACGGATTCCAGCCCCAGCCTCAAAGCCACGCGGCAACTCCCAGGTGTTCCAAAGGCTGAAGGTGTGCCGTGGAACGTTCGCCAGCGGGTAGCCCACGCTTCCGGGGAAGAACGTGGAGCTCACCACCTCGCTCTCCATGAAGGCATAGCCGGCGGCGATACGCCATCGCTCCACCACTTTCCCGCTTACTTCAAACTCCGCGCCTTTCACGCGATGATGTCCGGCGAGAACTACATCATTGGCGTTCGCGGGATTCGTCTCCCGGGCATTTGATTTGTCCGTCCGGAAGAGCGCGCCACGCAACGAAAGCCGCCCAGCATAAAAATCCCATTTCGAGCCCAATTCAAACGACTCGTTCTCCTCCGGCGGCAAATTGGCATTGCCCGCGGTGAGCGCGAGGGACTCCGCCGACGGATTGAACGACGTCCCATAGGCGAGGTACACGCTCGCCGTCGTGCGCGGCTTGAACACGAGCGCCCCACGCCAGCTCGGCATGTCGTCCACACGATGAAACGACTGCTGGGTCACCGCGTTCGCCGCATCTGCGTCAAAGTGATCCCAGCGAAAGCCACCCGAGAGATCCCACCGCTCCCCGAGCGACAGGGTGTCCACGGCAAACACCCCAACGCTGGTCGCGGTGGTATGGAGGTCGGAACTCACCGTGGAAGTTCCGGCGAAGGCTTGTTCGGTGTTTGGGGTCAGCAGGCTGGTGGTGGGCACTCCCGTCCAAACGTAGCGCGTGGGATCAGAGGTTTCCCGTCCCGCCTCGACGCCGCCCACCAGGGCATGGGACACCGGCCCGGTATCGAAGTGGGCGACCGCATCCACCTGGTTCTGCAGAAAGGTCTCGGTACTCCGACCCGCCAGCTGATTTCGCCGCACCACGATCTGGTCGAGCGGCGTCGCAAGGCCCGGCGCGCCTCCGGAGAGGGTGGTGGTGGCCTGCGGTTCCGTGATGCGGAAGTCGCGGTCGTAGTTGGCGTACCGGAACTGATCACGGAAAGTCAGCGAGTCCCCTACCTGGTGAGACACGCGAGCGGTTCCGATGTCCGCGTCGGTTCGGAGATGATCGCTGCGGAATCCGTAGAACTTCGAGTGATCCACCGGCGCCGGACGTCCGAGCAGCCAGGGAATGCCATAGTCGGGAAGGTTGTCTTCGCTCTGATGCGAATAGCCAAACACCGCCTCGGTCTCGCCCCCGAGCCCAAGCGCCAGCGAGGGAGCCACGCCAAACCGGCGATTCTCGGCCACGTCGCGTCCAGCCACCTGCGAATCCTGAATCATTCCATTCAGGCGAACTGCCGAGCGGCTGCCCAACTGCGGGACCGGCTCGTTGAGATCCAGAGTCGCACGTCGCGTGAGATCCGTACCCAGAGATA
>JANXMD010000565.1 GCA_025354845.1 Verrucomicrobiota bacterium
CTTCACAGTACGGTCTCCACTCCGGACGGAACACCACGATCTTTCGCAAGGTGAACGGAGAATGGAAACGCGCAGGCGACATCGACTGATCGCGAGCTGCTCCCTCGAGCCACTAGGGGGTGAGTCGCCCCTTGAAAACAAAGTCGAGTTCCTTACCGGCTTTGATGTGGCATTCCGCGCAGGCGGCGGATTTGGCCGGCGGCGTGATGTAGCTGCCATCGGCCCGATACTCGACAAACTCCCACTCGCCGCTCCGCTTCGGGCCGTACCCGATGCCGAAGTCTGCTCCCCGACGCATCACGTGCAGGCCGAGGACTTGGTCCTTAACAAGCCCTCCGCCAGGCAGGCGTTCGGGTTTCCCGTCCGAGGCTTTGCGAGTGCCGGCGGTTTCCATCACCAGCACGGAGCCGTTCGGAAAAGGCAGGTTGGCCTTATTGGTGACCGACGCCGCCAAGGCATTTCCGTACACGGTAACCAACTTGGCCCCGGAGTCGCGCTCCACCGTGCGCAGCACCGGATAGCTCCTGGCATAGTCCTTCGGAAATCCAACCCGGTCCGGTGCTTGAGACTCGGACACCACGTCAGCCGTGAGGCAGCGGTGAGTGACGACCAGGAGGAGCACAAGGGTTCGAAACATGCAGGGCAAATGGAGTTGGATTGAGAAAGAATGGTTTAGCTTCGCGAATCAAGCCTTTCGAGGGACGGAGTGAGTAGGATGTCTTAAAAAGGAATCTCAAAGCCTCATGAAATCGAATGAAGGCGATGGTGCGACGGGCTGAAGTCAGGTCTAAAACGTTGTCTCGCTATCAATTATGAGCGGTTCTGGTCCCGGCGCGGCGAGAAATTGTGCAGAAAGGCTGTTATCAGAGAATGGCGGAATTAGTCTTCCACGAAGCGATTTTGTGTCGAAGGGATGTCTCGTCTTCCCGTGGGTTACAGTCGACCTTTTGGGAAGAGGGCGAGAATTCTGGATGTTGGCCGCCATCGTTTTTGTCTCATGCCTCGTAGCCCTCGATTCACTCCGTTATTTCCAGGAAGTGTGTTCCCGATTGGGTTCGGCGCCGGACTCGCCGCCCGCGTTCCGAAACTCCTCCTATTCTGGCTGGGCCTCGTGGGATTGGGAGTGGAAGTGGGAGTGCGAGCCGTCGAACCGTCCGCCGACGTCCGCCCGAAATCGTTGTTGGATCCGGCAGTGCTGGATGCGGCGTTGACCGATCGCGCCGTGCGACAGGCGAAGGCCATCTCGGCCGTCGGTGCCTTTCATGAATTTCAGTTCAAGGATCGTCTGGAGGGGACAGGCATTGCCTTTCACCACGATCTGGTTGAGGACGCGGGCAAACATTTCCGCGGGAATCACTACGATCACGGCAACGCGGTGGCCGCGGCGGATATCGATGGCGATGGCTTGCCTGATTTATATTTCACGACCCAGCTCGGAACCAATCGCCTGTATCGGAATCTCGGCGGCGGTCGGTTCGAAGACTGGACCGACCGGGCCGGTGTCGGCCTGACGGACCAGATCTCGGTGGGGGCATCGTTCGCCGATCTCGACAACGACGGCCTACCGGATCTGGTGGTGACCACGGTCCGCCATGGAAATCATCTGTTCCACAATCTGGGCGGCGGTCGTTTTGAGGATGTCTCCAAAGCGGCTGGAGTCGACTATTCAGGCCACTCCTCGGGAGTCGTGCTCGTCGATGTGGATCGCGACGGATTGCTCGACATGCTGGTCTGCAACATCGGGCGCTACACCACCGACCAGAAGGGACCGGGCGGTTATTTTGTCGGAATGACCAACGGGTTCACCGGCCATCTGTTTCCGGATCGGACCGAGTACTCGATTCTCTATCGCAATCTGGGAAACCTGAAGTTCCGCGATATCACGGCCGAGGCCGGATTGCGCGTGGTGGCATGGTGCGGTGATGCCACGTTTACCGACCTGAATCACGACGGTTTTCCCGAGCTCTACCTGCTGAATATGCAGGGAGACAATCACTTCATGGAAAACCAGGGTGGACGGCGATTTGTGGATCGCACCGCATCGACGTTTCCGAAAACTTCCTGGGGCGGCATGGGGGTGAAGTTTTTTGACTTCAATCAGGACGGACGTCCGGACCTGTTCGTCACCGACATGCATTCTGACATGACCGGACTTCAGACCCGCATCAGCAAGGTCGACTTCTCGGAGCGGTTCGAGAAGGCGAAGAGCGAACAGTGGTGCACCACGGAATACAACGATGCCTACCTGCAAGGCGCGGCGAACAACATCTTTGGCAATGCCTTCTACCGGAATCTGGGTGCGGGCGGGTTTGAGGAGGTGTCGGATGCAGTTGGTGCCGAGACATTCTGGCCGTGGGGAGTCAGTGTCGGCGATTTGAATGCTGACGGCTTCGAAGATGTGTTTGTTCCCGCGGGGATGGGTTTTGGGTTTCGCTACGGAGTGAATTCGTTGCTGCTGAATGATGGTGGACGGCGCTTCGCGGATGCGGAGTTTGCGTTGGGAGTGGAGCCTCGTGTTTCTGCTAAGCGAACGCACGTGGCCTTTACTTTGGACTGCTCCGGGGCGGACAAGGATCACCCTTTGGCACGCGGACGTACCGGAAAAGTGCCATTCACAGCGGTCGCCAGCAGCCGGTCGGCGGTGTTGCTGGATCTGGATGGGGACGGCGATCTCGACATTGTGACCAATGAAATGGGTGACGCGCCGCAGGTGCTGATCAACGATCTCTCGAATCGGAGGCCGGTGCATTTTCTCCAGGTCAAGTTGACCGGGCGTACCTCCAATCGCGACGGACTCGGAGCCGAGGTCAAGGTGACGGCCGGTGGGCGCACCTGGACTCAGTATCACGATGGCAAGTCGGGCCATCTCGCCCAGAGCGCCCTGCCGCTATATTTCGGGCTCGGTGAGGCGACGACGATCGATCGGATCGAAGTTCTCTGGCCGTCGGGGAAACGTCAGGCGCTCACGTCCGGACTGGAACCCAACCGCTTGCTGAAGGTGATCGAGCCCGAGTGAGTGCCAATCGGGTGACGGGTTACTTTGGGGCGTGACCCGTAGCCGGATAACCGGCGCGAACCCCGGCGGGAAACGGGGCACCGGCATCGATGATGTGATTCGTACCGCGGGACAATGAGCCCGTCGGGTCCATCACAGGGCCATCGAGGACGCAGTCGCTGAACCTTCCTCCCTTGGGCAGGTCGAGTTCGAACCGGGGTTGCGGTGTGAATCCGCCATCGCGGGTGTTCGATCGAAACACGCAACGTTCGTAGGTCCCCAGTCCGCTCTGGTCATCGACTCCATTGCGGTTGTTGGAAAAAGTGCAGTCCTGCATCACGATCCGGGACCGGGGAAAAACGGTCACCACCCCATTGTTGTTGAAGGGATTCTCCCCTTCGCCCGGCCCGGTATTGGAGACATTGCCTTCAAACAGGCATTCGGAAACCCAGGCGGAACTCCCCCAAAGCAGGTCGAGCGCCGCGCCGGTGACCTCGGCATGGTTGTTCCGGAAAATGCAGCGTTCAATGCGGACCATGCCGTTGGTGGCGCCTTCGTGCTGAATCGAGATGCCGCCGGCGCATGGACTGGCGTTGTTGTCCTCGATCACCAGGTCCCGCAGCGTGGGGAAGGAGCGGTGGTAGATCTTGATGGCCCCGCCGTCTCCGAAAAAGAAGCGGCCCTTGCGAATCGATTGGTCAGGTTCGAGAGACTGGAGTCCCGTCGTGGTGATAAAGTGATTGGCCCCAGTGAGCCTCAACCCCTGCACCACGGTGTTCGATGAGAGCCCGTCGCCTAGGTAGATCACGTGATTCACCACCGCGGGTGCCGACTTTGGATCCGTTGTCGCCAGAACGGGATTCGCGGCCGTCAGGATGGGGCGGCCCTCGCCAAGGAGATGGACGCCATCGTGGGCCCGGTTGAGAAACACGAGAGCCTGCCCCGGATTTTTTGGGGAGTAGGTGCCGGCGTGGACGATGACGGTCCGGGCATTGGGATCCCGTGCGGCAAGATCGACCGCCTCCTGAAGATCGTCCCCGGGGGAAACATGGTAGGCGCCGTCCCGTCGGATTGGGGCGGAGAGTAGGGATTGAAGTCCCCCAATGAACAAGAGGCTGACAAGCAGTAGGCGGTCGCTGGCCCCGAGGTGCATGCGCGATGATCCGTCGAAACCGCCCCGGCGAGTCAAGGTCTGTACCGAAATCCTGAATTCGGCAGTGGAAGAAGCCGCTCCCGTAGCCGCCGACCTGAGGAGGCGAATCCCCTGGTGGTCGGATGGCTTCCGCCCGGGAATTGGGGCTGCCAATCCCGTGGGGGCGAAGTCCGCCTCGTTCCCTCGGCGGCTACGACCGGCGCACATCGGCGGTTTGAACCGCCTTTTTCGGTTCATCGAAGCGCATTGCCGAATTGGAAATGGTCGGTACGCTCGCTTGCCGTACCCTCAATGTCGCCAGTCGCCCCCAACGCAGTGGCATCCGGTTTGAGTCCAATGGGCCGCCGCATTGCGGGAAGCGTGCTTCCGATTTCAGGAATGCTGATCCTGGGTGCGTTTCTGGGAATCCTCACCACGCGGGATGCCTCCTGGATTACTTTCTTCGACAACCTCCATTGGACCGTTGCGTATTCCGCCGCCGCGCTGCTGGCCTGGTTTGGTGTGGCCGAGGCGGAATCCGACGCCCGGCTGCCCCGTCGGTGGTTTGCCGTCGGTCTGACCCTGTACGCGGTCGGCCAGATTCTGTGGGACATCCAAGTTGCCGTGGGAAACAACCCGTTCCCGGGCCCGTCGGATCTTTTCTACCTCTGGCTTGGGCCGTGCACCCTCCTGGGACTCGTGGAAGCGCTTCGCCGCAATGTAGGTCGCCTCGAGTTTCGGACCGTGATGCTGGATGCGATCTCCCTGGCGGGCGCGGTGCTCATGGTGACCCTGACGCTGTATTTGCCGCGTCGTGGAGGCACCGAAGTGGGATCCCTATTGGTGATGGTGGCCTATCCCGTGGGGTTGCTTGGCGCCGCCTCCGTCGGGGCGCTCATGATTCCGACGTTGCGCCTCCGTGCGGATCCGGGCTGGTTGGTTCTCCTCGCTGCGTTGGTGCTGAACGGAGGTCTGTGGATGCGCTGGAACATCCTCACACTCGATGACCGGCTGGGAACGGGCACGTTCTTCAACGCCGGCTTTTCAATCGCTGCGCTGATCCTGGGCTGGGGGGCTCGACACTGGAAAGTGGTCCGGCGGGATGATCCGAGTTGGGAACGACGCTGCGAGTGGATCCTCCGGCTGATGCCGCTTCTAGTGGTCATCGCCGCCTCGATTGCGGTGGTGATGGTGCTCACCCTTCCGGGAATCACTCCGGCGGTTCGGCATCTGGTCCCGGCCTGCGCCTTCGTCGTGGCGGGCTTCGCGCTGGCGCGGCAGAGCCTGCTGCTGCGCGAGCGCGACCGGTTGCTCGACGCCCAGCGGCAGGCCAGAGAACTCGAGTTCAATTACCAGGCACTATTCGAAACCGCGCAGGATGGGATTCTCATCTTGAATGGCACGGTGGTGGAGGATTGCAATCCCAGCGCCCAACATCTGTTTGGCTGTGGACGACGGGATCTGATCGGTTCCTCGTTCCTGGTGTTTTGCCCCGAGCTGCAGCCAGACGGAACTCGATCCGGACCGCTTTTTGCCGAATTTTCGGTTCCGGCAGTGGCAGGGCAGCCTCAGTTCTTTGAATGGATGATCCGTCAGCGCGACGGACGTGACGCGCTCACCGAAGTGCGGCTCAACTTGCTGGAGGGCGGGGTGTGTCCGCGACTCCAGGCGGTCATTCGAGACGTGGGGGAACGACGCAAGGCGGAACGGGAGCTGCATCAGCGGCTCGAGCTGGAGAGCCGGTTCAGCAAACTTGCCCGCAATGTCCCAGGCGTGCTGTTTGCCCTGAAGATGGATCCGTTGGGCGGCGTGTCTCTGCCTTATCTGAGCCCCAAGTCGGAATCCATTCTTGGAGTTCGTCCAGAATCCCCAGGAGAGGATGGACGGCGTCTGCTCGCCCGGTTGCATCGCGACGATGTCCGAAAGGTGATCGAAACTCTGAGATGGTCCGCGGAGTCGCTGTCGCCATGGCATGAAGAGTTCCGGACCGTCGCAGCGTATCGCGGCGAGACCTGGATTGAAGGGCGGGCAATCCCGGAGCGACAGGTCACCGGTGACACGCTCTGGCACGGCATCCTTCTCGACATCAGCCAGCGCCGGAGCGCCGAGGTGGCCATGGAACGCGGCCGGCGCGAACTGCAGCTGATCCTGGATTCGGTTCCGGCAATGATCTTTTACAAGGACCGGCACCACCGAATTCTTCGCGTCAATGCAGAGGCGGGGCGCATCACCGGGCTCGCGCGCGAACAGGTCGAGGGATTCACCGACGGTGAACTCCATCGCGAAGAGGCCGCAGCTTACATCCGGGATGAAGAGGAAGTCATGACCACCGGTCTCGCGAAGCGCGGAATCGTGGAACCGCTCCGCGCCGCCGGTGGCATCCGCTGGATGCTGACCGACAAACTTCCCTACCGGGACGAGTCCGGACAGATCGTTGGCATCATCGGATTTTCACTCGACATTACAGAGCGCAAACGCGCGGAGGACGAGCGGAAGAAACTCGCGGCGGAGCTGTTGCAGTCGCAAAAGATGGAGGCCATTGGCCAGCTCGCCGGTGGTGTCGCGCATGACTTCAACAACATCCTGGCGGTGATCCATTGCAACGCGTCGTTGCTCCAGGACTCGGTTCGCGACCCGCGTTCCGCCGAGCTGGTGAACCAGATCTTCGGCGCGGTTGATCGCGCCGCACGCATGATCCGGCAGTTGCTGCTGGTGGGACGCCGCAAGCCGATGGATCCGGCCGACCTCGACGTCGGTGAGGTGGTCACAGCGATGGCGTCGCTACTGCAGCCACTGGTGGGAAAGGCGATCACGATCAATATCGACGTGGAGCCGGGCCTGCCACAAGCCCGAGCCGATGCCAGCATGCTGGAACAGGTGTTGTTGAACCTGACGGTGAATGCTCGCGATGCGATGCCATCGGGAGGGGTGCTCAAGATCCTGGTTCGACGGATCGCCATTTCTTCCGAGTCCTTACCGGCCCATCCCGATGCGCGTGTGGGGGAGTTTGTGCGGGTCAGTGTGATCGATCACGGAACGGGAATACCGCCCGAGGTGATGCCGCGAATCTTCGAACCTTTCTTCACCACCAAAGATCAAGGAAAGGGGACCGGGCTTGGGCTTTCCACCGTCTACGGGATCGTCCGTGAGCATCTCGGTTGGATTGAGGTGGAGACGGAAGCCGGGCGCGGAACCGCCATCCACATCTACCTGCCGTCAGGTTCCTCCGAGGTGTGGGCGACCAAGCGGGACCCGGCCCGTGGAGCCAATCCCGGGGCGGGCGCTACGATCCTGCTGGTCGAGGATCAGCCGGCGCTGCGGTCGGTGGCACGGGCCCTCCTGGAGCATTTCGGGTATCGGGTGATCGAGGCACCCGATGGGCGGGCGGCGTTGGAGCTTTGGAGAACACAGCGAGACGGGGTCGATCTTTTGTTTACGGACCTGGTGATGCCGTCGGGGGTTTCAGGCAAGGAACTTGCCGTCGAACTGCGGAAGGATCGCCCCGAACTTCCGATCCTGTTCACCAGCGGGTTCAGCCGGGAGATGCTGGATGATCCGGCGTCCAAGTCATCCGTCACCGGGGGATTTCTGGCAAAACCCTACACGGCTGAACGGCTCTCGATGGCCGTCGAGAAGGCGCTCCGAGCTGCGGGTGCACGGAATGGTTCCGAAACCCAAAATGGCTGACTCGGTTGCGGAGACGCACCGGATGACGGGAATTGATTTTGACGATGTGGCGCTGCGTTCCATGGGACTGGGGCAACAGGATCTTGAGTCGGTCCGCGTTTGCCATTGGGATGCGGCCGCTGCTCCCTGATGCTTTGATGGATCGCCTCGTGCTCGAGTGCTTCCAATCCTAGGTCTTCGATGAATCCAACCCCACGCCCGAGCGTCTCTGCGGGACGCTTCTCCCCCGGCCCCGATCGAGCCTTCACCCTCATCGAGTTGTTGGTGGTCATCGCCATCATCGCAATTCTTGCCGGGATGCTGCTACCGGCGCTTTCGAAGGCGAAGGAGCAGGGGAATCGCGCCCGGTGTCTGTCCAATGTCAAACAGCTCCTGCTCTCGACGGTGATGTACGCCCACGACAACGGCGACTACATGCCGTATTCCTCGTGGAGTTCCGGCACCTTCAATGTGCCGAACTGGTGCTATATGCGTGTCGCCACGAACAAGCCGGATCACACGGTGGAACGCGGTCAGTTGTGGCCGTATCACCAGACCCGCGTGCTGACGTTTTGTCCGCTGGATCGAACCAACACTGCGTTGTTCAGGTCGCGCGATCAAAAGGTGTCCAGCTATGTGGTGAATGGAGCCATCACGAAGTATTCGACCGGCCCGCGGGGGGATTGGACCACCTACAAGCTTTCCCAGTTCGCGGGCGATTCGATGCTCTTCTGGGAGGCCGACGAGAAGCAGCCCTCGAACTTTGACAACGTCGCGAGCCGCCCTGACGAGGGAGTGACCCAGCGTCACAACACCGGCTCGGTGATGGGCATGTTCGGCGGACAGACCGAGTACATGAAGTTCAAGGCATACTATCAGGAGGCGGGGATCGGCGGCTTTCCCGGAAGACGACCGGGACGGTTTTGGTGCGTCCCTGATTCCAAGACCGGCGAATGAAGCGGATCCCAAACCCTCGACGCATTCGTGAGTGGATGGCTCTCTGCCTCGTCATCCTGGGCTGCGGCGTGGCGGGCTGCCACCGGGACGACACCGCCGGCGTCGCCCAGTCACCGAAGGAGGCTGCAGGACAGCTCACCCGGGCGTTTGCGGGGGCGCCGGCGGAGACACGTCAGGCCGCGGAGCAGGCGGCGGACGCACTTCGACGCGGCGATTTTGAAAAGGCGGTGGTTTCGCTGACAGTGGTCCGGGCCTCACCTCAGATCACGCTGGACCAGGGACTCGCCGTTCATGCGAGTACGGTGCTAATGGAATCCCGTCTGGTTTCCGCGGTGGAATCGGGCGACGAAAACGCGCGTCGTGCGTATGCGCTCCTCAAGGCAATGAAGTCGAAGTGACCGCCCTCGGAATCGGTCGTGACGGATTGTCGGTAACCTCGGGGGAAAAAGACCCCTGATGTGGAGTGCATGAATCCAACTTCCCAGAAGGCCTGCCCCCGCTGCGGCTCCGAGGTGCCCGCCTCCTCCCCGGCTGGGCTGTGTCCCCGCTGCTTGCTGGAGGGCATCTCCAGAGATACCGCCAGCGGTACCGCGGGTCGCTGGGTCAAACCGCCGACCCTTTCCGAGATCGCCGTCGCCTTTCCCCATTTGGAGGTTTTCGCCCTGCTTGGCGCCGGAGGCATGGGCTGCGTGTACCGGGTGCGCGATCGCGAATCCGGCCGGGAGGCGGCCCTGAAGATCCTACCGCGGAACCTCGCGGAAGATCCCGCCTTCGTGGAACGCTTTGAACGCGAGGCCAGAACCCTGTCTCGGCTCCATCATCCGCACATCGTGGGCATCCACGGATTCGGAAACGCGGGCGGCTACTGCTTCCTGCTGATGGAGTTGGTGGACGGCGCGAATCTGCGACAGGCGATCCGCTCGGGTCGCTTCACCC
>JANXMD010000592.1 GCA_025354845.1 Verrucomicrobiota bacterium
GACGCCGGGTCGAAGCTGCAGTCCTCAGCAGGTGCATGGGCTTTTGGCAGCACGGACACAAGGGGAGGATCTTCGGGGAGGCGAGATCGAGGGTAACGCCCCCAAATCCACGACCCAACTGGAGTGGAGTTGAAGGCCGAGCCGGTTGGCCTTCGCCGCCGGACCGCCCTTTCGGCCTGGATCGGTGGTCGGCTCCGGTTTCACGCGTCGAGGTTGACGTATATTCCCGGTTCTGCATATTCCATTTCGTGGTATGAAGAAGTCACCCCTCATAACGGTCTATCACTGCCTGTGCGATGAAACGCGGCTCCGAATCGTGCATCTGCTGCAGCAGGCACCGTTGTGTGTCTGCCATCTGCAGGACCTTCTCGGCCTCACCCAGGTTGCGGCTTCGAAGCAGCTCGCCTACCTCCGGAAACGCGGTGTGGTCGAGGCCCGGCGCCACGAGCAGTGGATGATCTACTCCCTGCCCCAGGCCCCTTCACCCGAACTCGACTGGCAACTGCGCTGCCTGCAGGACTGCCTGACCACACACCCAGTTTTCAGGAACGACCTACGCCGATTGAAGAAGCTGCAACCGGCCTGCTGCTGGGCCGCCAAGGCCATCCGCCAAGACCGCCCTCTCACCAAGAAAAACTAGGAAACACCGAACCGTGGCCTCACTCCAAACCCCACCCACCGTCCTCATACTCTGCACCGGAAACTCGTGCCGCAGTCACCTCGCCGAGGGCTTCCTGCGCGCCGCCGCCGGCGATCTCCTGAATGTGGCAAGCGCCGGCTCCAAACCGGCTGGCTACGTCCATCCGATGGCCATTCAGGTGATGAAAGAGCTGGGCATCGATCTCTCCGCACACAGCTCGAAGCACATGAATGACTTCCTCACCCAGCCGGTGGAAACGGTGATCACTGTCTGTGGGAACGCGGATCAGGATTGCCCGATCTTTCCCGGGCAGCTGAACCGCCATCATTGGGGATTCGATGATCCGGCCCATGCGACGGGAACCGAGGAGGAGAAGCTGGCCGTATTCCGGCGGGTCCGTGATGAGATTCAACGGGTCTTCGCCGCCTACGCCGACGGACGCCGGGATCACTCCAAATCCCGCACCCGTCCATGAGCGAGACTCCGATTCACTTTGGCCGGAAGACCCAACCGTCGGTCGTGGGCTCCAGAAAGCTTGAGGTGTTTGATCCGGCGATGTGCTGTTCCTCAGGCGTCTGCGGGCCGGAGGTGGATCCCAGGCTCGTCCAGTTTGCTGCGGACCTCGCCTGGCTCAAGTCCGAGGGGGTGGCAGTGGAACGACACAATTTGTCCCAGGATCCAGCGAGTTTCGTCGGTCAGGCGTCCGTCCAAAAAGCACTCACCCAGGACGGCGAAGCGGCGCTGCCCCTGCTGTTGGTGAGCGGGAGCGTCGCTTCCAAGGGCCGGTATCCCGGGCGGAGCGAACTTGCAACCTGGTTTGGGTTGACCGTGCCCCAAACGGCGGTCGGCACCGAGTCCTGCTGTTCCGACGGCGGTTGTTGACAATTCGAATGAGCGCCTCGTCGGCCCCTCCATTGGCTGCGTTGCTGGCGTCACCGACGCGATTCCTCTTCTTCACCGGCAAGGGCGGCGTCGGGAAGACGTCGATGGCTTGTGCGGCGGCGGTGTCGCTCGCCGACCGGGGAAAACGGGTCCTGCTGGTCAGCACCGATCCGGCGTCGAATTTGGATGAGGTCCTCGGGGTTCACCTCTCGAACGCTGCGACGGTGGTTCCCGGGGCGCGAGGGCTGGCCGCACTCAACATCGACCCAGCCACCGCCGCCCGCGCCTACCGCGAAAAGCTGGTCGACCCGTACCGTGGAAAACTCCCGGACGCGCTGCTGCGCCGCATGGAGGAGCAACTGTCGGGGGCGTGCACCATGGAGATCGCCGCCTTCGATGAATTCTCAAAGCTCTTGGGAGATCCATCCTCCACGCTGGGATTCGATCACGTGATCTTTGATACGGCTCCCACCGGACACACGCTACGGCTGCTTTCCCTGCCCGGGGCCTGGACCCAGTTTATTGCCGCCAACCCTTCGGGTGCTTCCTGTCTCGGACCTCTGTCCGGATTGGAGGCGCAGAAGGCGGTGTACACTCACGCCGTCTCGAGTCTTACGGATGCGACCACCACCACTCTCGTCCTGGTCAGCCGGGCTCAACGCGCCGCCTTGGCGGAGGCCCAACGAACCAGTCACGAACTCGCCGCACTCGGTGTGACGAATCAACAGCTGATCCTGAACGGAATGTTTCGGGCAACCGGCGACGATCCGGTCGCCATGGCCTGGGAACGCCGGGGGCGAAACGCCCTCGCTGCAGCGGGGGCCTTTCTCGAAGGAATCCCCACCTGCCAGGTTCCGTTCCACGGCCATAACCTGGTGGGCTTGGCAGCGCTGCGGGCGCTCACCGCATCCGCCACCTCACCGCTGGCACCCCGGGACGAACCCCCATGCCCGGCGCTCCCGTCGTGTCGGTCGCTAAGCCAGCTGGTGGACGCCATCGCCGTCCAGAAACACGGCGTCGTGATGACCCTGGGAAAGGGCGGCGTGGGGAAAACCACTATTGCCGCGGCGATCGCCACCGAACTGGCGCGGCGTGGGTTCAAGGTTCGGCTAAGCACGACGGACCCCGCAGCGCATCTCGCCGCCGCCG
>JANXMD010000601.1 GCA_025354845.1 Verrucomicrobiota bacterium
TTTCACACCCTGCCGTGTGGCAGGTTTACAACCATAAACTCAACCATTTTCCCGATTTCCTGTGGGATGGCTGTGAAATGGAAATGGCAACCACGCCGACCTCATTCAAAGCTTTGACGTCAATGGAGAGACGGCTTTGCACGTCGTCGTTGAGGGCAATTTTGCGTACAACTGCCCGGCGACTCAGATCGGAAACATTCAGGATACGCACGCTGGCATCAACGTGGCCGACTGGACTTGGAGGAATAACATTTTCGCCTACGTGGGCTGGGCGATGAGCGTTTCCGCCCGTGACATGAAGTTTTTTAACAACGTGTTCTACCATTGCGGCGAGAACACAAGCGCGGTGATTTTGTTCCGAAACGTTGCCGGGGCAACTCCAGCGAACAACGGCAAACTGGTGAACAACTTGTTTGTCGCCTGCGGCGACAAACCTAACGTTTCCTCCACCGGCTGGTATTCCGTGGACCCCGGGGTGAGTGGTTTCTCGGCCGATTACAATCTGGTGATCGGAACGGGCGCAGGCACCACCAAGGCCACGTTCCGAACCGGGAACTTGGAAGCCCACGGGATGAGCGGTGTGGACCCGCGGTTTGTGAATCCCGCATTGATGAATTTCCGCCTCTTACCCGGCAGCCCTGCCTTGGGTTCCGGCCTCAATCTCAGCGCCCTTTTCACAACCGATTTTACGGGAGGCCGCCGTGTCGGCCCATGGTCGCGTGGCGCCTATTGAGCTCTTCATCGCGCCTCCCTCCGGGAATCCCCTAGCGCCACCTGGCGTCACCCTTGGCGTGGAATGTCGTTTTCGCGAAAACCCCAGGCGTGTCCTCTATGTCGGTCGAGGTGATGGTCCTGCGCACGCATCGAGTCGTCGACCGCGCTCGATTCGGCTTCAGGCGGCTCATGCCGATCGCATCGATACAGTCCGGATCGATCGCGTCACCAGCCGTCGATACAATGACGCGTGCCCCCTTGATATCCAGTTGAGTTCGGGAGTGACAGCGGCGTTAACGACGGCCGAAGCCACCGCATCGAACCTCCGTTAAAAGGGGTGCTGGGTTCGGACCGCTCGAGTCAGGTTGATTCGGTGTGCTCTCGCTCTCGACGCGTAGCCGCGGAGCCAGCGTTCTCGACTCCTTTGAAAGGGTGCACGGCGTTTCAAACGGGAAATCGAACCGAATCGCGGCATCCCGGTGATGCTTCGAGATCCGTTGGCAGTGCGCTATGGCGGCGTTTCTGAAGGAACCGGATCGGAGCATCCGGCCACCGGGAGCGGTAGTGGATCCCGTCCGTTCAGCAAGGGTGCTGCAGGCGTCCTCCGGGGCCAGAATCCAGTTACCTAAGGAGGATTCTTGGTGCTTCGGGCTTGCCCAGTTACACGCCCCCCTACTTAATGGGAAACCATTTGAGCATTCCAATGAAGTCCGAATCAGATCCTGGATTGCTTCCGCACGCTCGCCTTCGATTCTCGCCCGACTTTTGTCGGTGCAGAACCGACCGCAGACCCAATTCGCGATCAAAGCTCAATTTATGAGACTCCGAGGTTTCCGATGGGCGATCCTCGCCCTACTGACCGCAGTTGCTACCGTGCTTTACGGTGGAGGCGGGGGCGGTGGCGGGGGCGGATTGGCGATCGGGACACAACCGGTAAGCCAAGTGGTGCCTTCGGGTGGCACGGCGACGCTGTCGGTCGCCGCCACGATCACCCCGACTTCGCCATTTTCTTACCAGTGGCGGCACGCGGGAACCAACCTCCCCATTCCAATTAACCGCATCGCCGGTGGCTCGATCGGGGACGGTGCCACGGCGACCCAGGCCAGCCTGGGCAATCCGTCGGCAGTGGCAGTGGACTCCAGTGGCAACGTCTTCATCGCGGATTCGCTCAACAGCGTCATCCGCAAGATGGACACGCTAGGCATTCTCACCACCGTGGCGGGCAAATACCCGGGCTCGGCCGGCTATTCCGGTGACGGCGGCCCGGCGACTAAAGCCACGTTGGACGAACCAGGCGGCGTGGCGGTGGATGCCTTTGGGAACCTCTTCATTGCGGACACGCTGAACCACGCGGTCCGAAAGGTGAGCTCCCGTGGAACCATCAGCACCGTCGCAGGCAATGGGACTCCGGGGT
>JANXMD010000713.1 GCA_025354845.1 Verrucomicrobiota bacterium
AATCGTCCACCATGAGAAACCCGCCGTTTCGCAGGTAGCTCCCCAGACGCTCCGCTTCGCCATCGGTCAGCACCATGTTTCCGGGACCGCTCATGATGCACCAAGGGTAGTTAATCAACCGGGGATCCGAGAGCTCGAGCACGAGCGGATCGGGATTGACGCGGATGGCGGTGAGTTGCTGGAGGCGGAAGGACAAGTTGAGGTCCGCGCCTGGCCAGTCCGTGAACCAGGCGTAACTGCTTCGCTCCCATCCAGTGGACGGATACTTGATCCGCACGAAGGTGAAGACGTCGTACAGAAACCGGGAATCGATTGGCCAGCTTGGCACGTTGCCGCGTTCAACGGGATCGGTCGACGAGCGGAATCTCGGCCGGCCGCCACGACCTCCAAACCCGCGCCCCCCCGGCCCGCGGGGTCCGCCGCCGCCACCGTCCCACTGAGCCAAGGCGGTGTCCGCCACGCTCCCGAGGAGCGCGAGACCCGCGAAGTAGCTGAACCATCGTCGCATCAAAACCACGTTTAACGGCACCGGGTTCCCAATTGCAAGGAACCCTTCGATTACGGGATTCATGACCTCCACCGAGAACCGTGGTTACCGGTCACGTTGCGGATTCCAAATACTTCGGAACACTTGGAATCGGAAACGGGACCGACTAGCGTTGGACTCATGAAGCGGCGGAATCCAGAGGTTCAGGGAACGTACTCGCTCGTCTTTCCGGAAGGGACGTCCAGTGAGGCGGACGCTCTAAGAACGGATCGCTCCTGGTTCGTCAACGCGGTCCTCGTCCACATCCTGATTCTGGTCCTCGGGCTTCCCAGCTACGTTGTCTACCGGTTTGTCGGTCCAAAGATTGCGTATTGGAGAGCGGACCGTCTCGCCCAGGCAGCGGTCGTAGCAATCCGCAGTGGGAATTTTGCGGTGGCGGCGGATGAGATTGAGCGGGCTTCGGCACTCTCCCGGGATTGCATGACACTCCTGCGAGCGCAGGCCCTCTACTACACCCATTTCCAGAATCCCCAGGGATTGATTTGCTGGCGGCGATGGATGGATTCAGGGCAAGCCAGTCGGTCCGACAAGTTGGCCTTCGCTCGACTGGCGATTGCCTGTCTGCGAGGGGATATTGCACGAAGAGTGCTCAAACCGCTGCATCTCGCCGAACCCACCAATCCCGAGATCTTATCCTTGGTGTCCGATATTTTTGCACTTTCCGGAGATTCGGAGCAGGCAATCAGTGCCATGGCGGACGCGCTCACGCGCGATCCGGGAAATCAGGGCTACGAAGTCCGGCTTGGAATCCTGGAACTTCATGGCCGCACCGAGCCCGTGCGTGGCCGCGGGAAGGCACGGCTGTTCGGCTTAATCAGTCACCTGCCTGGCGATCGCAGCGGTGTGGCACGACATCTCTTGTTGGAGGGCAACCTCTCGGGTGCCGAGGATCGCTTGCTGGATCAGCTACTCTCGGCCGCGCAGAACCGCCAACCGAATCTGCGGGAGAATCTGATCCGTCTCGCGGTGGAGCTTCGGCGCAATCCAACGGCGGTGGCGGCCGTGCTTGAGGAGCACCTTCCGGTGCCCAGGACCCACGAAGTGGTGCTTCAGGCCGGCGGGTTGCTCAGTGAATTGCGTCTGTATGAAGCCGTGCTGCTGTTGGTCCCCCGATCCGGGGCGGAAAAGGACCGCGCGCTCGCCGTTCTCAGGCTGGGTGCCCTTGCCGCCATGGGACAGTGGGAAGAAATGGATCACCTTCTCAACACGCCGGATCTCCCGTTGCCGATTCCGATGCGGGCGATCTTCAAAGCCGGTTTTGCACAGTCCACTGGGTTGGACCACGAGGCCCCCCGCCTGTGGCAGCTCGCCATCGGAGCGGCCGCGGGAAACCCGCGCTATCTGGAGCAAATCGCCATCCGGGCCGAGGCCTGGGGTGCCGCGGAGGCCGCAATCCAGGCCTGGGAGCAGTTGCTGGACTATCCGATGTCCTCTCCCCAGGCATCTCGCGAACTCCTTCGCCTCGGGGCGCTTTGGCATCATCTTCCGGCAACCTTGCTGGCTCTGAAGCGCGTCATTCAGATTCACCCCACCGAGCCGCGCTTTCGTATTCAGCTGGCACTTTCCCAGTTAATCCTGGAACAGGAGGAGGACGAGGCCCGGGCAACCTTGAAGGAGTTGGCGCCGAGTTACTCCAATGACACCACTTTTTGCGTCGCCTCCGCCCTGGCTGCTTTACGGGCCAATTCCCCGGTGGTCGCCGTGGATTGGATCAGTCGGCCCGGAATTCAGTGGAGCAATGCCCCTCCGGTTTGGCGGGTGATCCAAATTGCTGCGCTCGGGAATGGTTTCCAGCGAACCCGGGCCAGGGACCTTGCCCGCAATATCGACGCGACCCACCTCAGTCCGCCGGAACTCGACCTAATCGCCCCGTGGCTGCCACAGCCCTCGCGTTCGCGGTAAGCCGGGGGGAGTTCTCACCTGTGCGGTTGGCCCCGCTTCTGCTGTTTAGCTCGAAACAACGAGTGATTTAACCACCGCCAGCTCGTCGATTGGTCCAAGACAGCGAATCTTCGTTCTCAAAACGCCATGACCTTACCCCTGACTCCCCCTGCTTCGCCCCGTCATGAAGTCTGGTCGTGGTTCCGCCTTTGCCTTCTGATGTTGGGGTTGGCTGGTGCCATGGAGTTTTCGGCGTCGGCCCAAACCTCTCCGGGTACATTTTCTGGTAAAAACATCATCGGAGGGGTCAAGCGGCAAATCTTGAACCGGGACGGAGCCGCGCTTAAGGCGTCAGTCGGCCGGGTTGAACTGCTCCGTAACGGCGTCGTGTTGGCCGCAGGCGCCCCAGCCGTCGATGGCACATTTATCCTGGGGGTCATCAACGTGGAGGGAACCTCCCTGGGGGATACGATTTCCATCACGGTTCGGGCTTGGGATACCACCACCGGAAACAGCTATAGTTCGGCGAACGTTCGCGGCTCGGAAGAGGTTCAAGTCGGTCCCCTGGGCGGCGGCACGGTTCCGCCAGTGGAAATGAGCAACTTCACCGGCTTCCAGTTGGCCACAGCGGCCGGAGGCACGCCGGGTGACATTTCAGCACGGAACCTAATTGGCAGTGAAAAGCGCTTTATTCTGGATCCCTCAGGCAAGCCGCTTGTCGCGTCTTCGGGTGCGGTTGAATTCCTTGTCAACGGGAGCGTGTTCCTTTCGGGCGGATTGGTGGAGGACGGCATCTTTGCTCTCGGAGTGGCGGCGATCCCTGGTTCCAGCATCGGCGGCGTCGCCAACATCACCGTTCGCGCCTGGGATAAGACGACCGGTGCCTCCTTCGATGTCGCCACGATCCACGGCAGCGAAACGTTCATGGTTGGCCCCCTCGGGGGGGATCTCAATCCGCCTGCGGTGCTGGCCAACTTCCAACCGCTCCAACTCACGGGAGGCTCGTCGATTGTCCCCGGAACGTTCTCGGCAAAAAATCTGATTGGGGCAGAAAAGCGCTACATCCTGGATCCTGCGGGCAACCCCTTGGCCACGGCGCTCGGGGCGGTGGACCTGCTGGTGAACAATTCGGTCGTCGCCTCGGGCAACCTAGTGGAGGACGGTATCTTCGCCTTGGGAACGGTCACCGTTCCGGGTGTCGCTGAAGGAAGCACCGTATCGGTAACCATCCGCGCGTGGGATCGGTCCACCGGATCGACCTACGACCTCGCCACGACTCGCGGCAGCAGCACGATTTCGGTGGGGCCGTTGGGCGGAAGCATCACCCCTCCAGTCGGGATGACGGCAATGATCTCATTTCAGCTGGTCGAGACCCCGGTGGTTGCAGGCGGTACCTTTTCCGCAAAAAATCTGATTGGGACCGAGCGTCGCTACATCCTCAACCCCGCTGGAGCGTCGCTGAGTGTTGCGGTCGGCGCCGTCGACATCGTGTATCAGGGAACAGTGATCAAGTCGGGAGCTCTGGTCCAAGATGGCGTCTTCGCCTTTGGAACCGTAGCCGTTCCTGGAACCAAGCTTGGCGACACCATCACGCTCACGGTTCGTGCCTGGGACACAAGCAGTGGCGCGACCTTCGATCTAGCCACCAAGAGGGGTACCGAGGATGTGCTGGTGGGGCCGCTCGGAGGCGACATTACCCCGCCGGTCGGGATGGCAAACTTCAAAAGCTTTTCGATTTCGAATGGCATCTTGCCTCCAAAGATTTCAGTTCCGCCTCCGGCATCCGTGGTGAAGAACCAGAACGATTCAGTCACCTTGACGGTGACCGCGACCGGAATTGCGCTGAGCTTCCAGTGGCAAAAGGATGGCGTGAATCTCAAGGATTCCGCTGGGATCTCTGGATCGACGACGGCTGCACTGCGGTTGACGGCGCTTTCGCCTGCCAGCCGTGGAACTTATCGAGTGCTGGTCTCCAATGCCGGGGGTTCCGTGACCAGCAGTGTCTGCGTCTTGGGGGTCCTAATGCCGCAAACCATC
>JANXMD010000749.1 GCA_025354845.1 Verrucomicrobiota bacterium
GCCTGGATCGCGCAGGGCACGGAGGTAATTACCCGCCGGATTCTCGAAGGTACTGCCGCGAGCGAGGACAAGATCGCGGACCATCTGGTCGTAGGGCCGATTGGCAGCGAGTTGATCCTGGATCCAGCGGCGGAACACCCAAACGCCCTTCTTGCCGAGATTCTCCGAATTGCACTGGAGGAGGTCGGCAAATTTGTTGGCCCAGAATCCGCCGAAGGCTTCCGACCCAATCAAGGCGTCGATGAGGGCATCGCGCTTGGCCTGCGACGGCGCGGGATCGGCCAGGAAGGCGCGAACGCGGTCGGCGGTGGGCGGCTGACCGGTGAGGTCGAGCGAGACACGCCGCAGGAACTCGGCGTCCGTGCAGCGCTCGGAAGGATTGATCTTGGCCCGACTCAGCTTGGCGTTGATGTGACGGTCGATGTCTCCGCGCTCGGGCATGGCGGCGAACTGAAATCCCGTGCGGTCTCCCATGACCATGACCTCGCGCGCCGCGTACAGGCCCTCGTAGCGGACCAGCACCGCCATCTCGCCGCGACGCAGCGCGGTGAGCGTGGCGTCCTTCACCAAGGCCACTTCCTCATTGTTGCTGGAGAGGATGGCCTCGCGGGTGACGTCGCGCGTGGACCCGTCGGGATAGGTGGCGAGAATCAGAAACTGCTGCTGACGTCCGGGAAGATCGATCTCCACCTTCTCGGGCAAGATGCGGATCTCACGCGCCCGGGCGCCCGCGGGGGCCTCGTAGCGGGCGCCCTCGGTGATCCACTGGCGGAGCAGCTCATGATAGGAGGAGCCGGGGCGGATCGCCTGACGTCCCTCGTGCGGCACCTCGCCCAAGGGCTTCAGGAGCATGAGCGATTCCTCAACACGAACCGGATTGATGCGCCGGCCGCTGAGGTCGTTCACCAGCGCCTGATAATCATACTCGGGATCGTAGCCGCGCAGGGAGAGCTTGAAGCCATTCTTGCCCTTGGCGGAGCCGTGGCAGGTGCCCTGATTGCATCCAGTGCGGGCGAGGATGGGTTCGATGTCGCGAACGAACCCGACCGGACGCTGTTCGATGCCGGCCACGGTCACGTTCAGCCGGGACGAGGCGCCGCCAGCGGTGACGGTCACCGTAGTCTTGCCGGCGGCGGTGGAATGGAATTGATGGTCGTCGTCGAGACGAACGGTGTTTCCGGAAAGCTGGAACTTCGCCTCAGCGGTGAGGTCGATGCGGGTGCCGTCGGCGCGCTCGCCGGCGACCAGGATGCCGCGGGCGTCGCGAAGATCCTGGAGCACGAGGGATTCGGGTTCGAGGACCAGCCGCTTGATGACGGGCAGCGAGGGCTTTGGCGGAATGACGCGATCTGGCGCCTTGTCCGCCCGGGTGGAGGCGAACGTCACCATGCCCAAGGCAACGGCGAGGCACGCGGTTGCGCGGCGCAAGGAGGATCGAGAGGCGTGGTTCATGCGTTCACACCCGGGTTTGAACCCGGCAGGGGAAGATCTGCAAACGCTAGGGCCCCACCCGCCCGCCGGACAAGGCGGAATTCCGCTGAAACAGAAGCGCCGCTCAGGCGCCCGTGCGAACCGGCGGCGCAGCGCGGCGGAACGGAATCGAGGCCGTCGCCTCCTGGCCATTGGTGCTGCCACGACGATAGCCGGCGAGATCCGCCGTCACGTGAAGGTAGCCCAGCGCCCGTAAACGCTCCGACACACCTTGGGAATGATTCTCCACGAAGAAGCGGGCCAATTCGGACGGACCGATCTCGATGCGCGCGAGATGGCCGGAGGCGAGCTCGTGATGGCGCACCCGCACGTCGCGGAAGCCGAGATCCCGCAGCAGGTACTCCGCCTCCTCGACCATGCGGAGTTTTTCCGGGGTCACCCGTTCTCCGGTGGGGATGCGGGAGCTGAGGCAGGCCATCTGGGGCTTGTCGGCCGTGGGCAAGCCGAGATGGGCGCTCAATTCGCGAATCTCAGCCTTGGTGAGACCGACCTCCTTCAGCGGGGCGCGGACGCGAAATTCCGATGCCGCCTGGGCACCCGGGCGATGATCCCCGACATCGGAGGCGTTTTCCCCATACACGATGCAGGCAAAATCGCCGGCACGGGCCCGCGGAACCAGCTCGGTGAACAGGGCGTGTTTGCAGAAATAACAGCGATTGCCGGGATTGGCCAGGTAGCGGTCGTCGTTGAATTCCGCAGTGGTCACCACTTCCACCGGAATGCCATGGGCTCGGGCGATTTCCAGTGCCTCGGCCAGCTCACGGCGCGGCAAGCTCGGGGAATCGGCGATCGCCGCGAGCGCGCGGGAGCCGAGCACCTGGTGGGCCACCGCCGCCAAAAACACGGAATCGACGCCACCCGAGTAGGCGACCACGCAGGAGCCCAGGGACTCCAGGAGGTCCCGGAGCTGTTGAAGCTTGGCGTCGATCATCGACAAATCATGACCTGTGGCCACCTCTTGTCCAGCGACAGGGGGTGATCCGCCTTCCGGGTTTTGTGGCTTGGTTCATCCGCGGTGGTCGATCAAGATCGGCCGGTCAAATGGAACGCACCCCGCATCGGACGCCCGAGGCGTACAAACAGTTGGAATTGGGAAGTGGCGCCGTGCTTCTTTTCATGACCGTCTGGGCTCCCTGGGCCTTCGGCTCCACCAATTCCCCTTATCAAATGATCCTCTGCGGCGCGGGGCACCTTGCCGGCGCCCTGTTGATCGGAAAGTGGATCGTGCGTCGGATCACCGGTTACGCCCCTTCCCGATGGGTGGATTCGACGCCGTTCGGCACCTGGGTTCTTCGCGGGATGGCGCTCCTGACGGTGCTCTTCCTGGCCTACGTCGCGGCCGGCGTGTTCAACGCCCGCGCCGTTGGCGAATATATCACGGCCGGAGCCGACCAGGGGGTGAATCTGAATTACGTCGAACGCACCCCGGTCCCCTGGTTGCCGTCGAGTTACGACGCGCCCGTTTCGTGGAACGCTCTGTGGCGCTGGATCGGTTTGGCCTGGGCCTTCTGGGCGGCGCGGGACTGGTTCCTTGGCAAAACCCGCGCCGAACGCCGTGAAACCGATCCAGAAAACATTGTCTATCCCGGATCCCGCGTACGCCTCTGGCTGTGGGTTCTTGCCACCAGCTCATTCGCCCTCGCCGCCATTTCAGTGGTTCAACGCCTGGACGGTACGAACAAGCTGCTCTGGCTCATCACGCCGAAGCATCCGGATCCCAATACCATCTGGGACTATCCCACGAACTTCCACTTCGGCCCCTTCAACTACCGCGGGACCGCCTCGGAGTATTTCAACCTGGTCTGGCCGTTGGTGCTGGGCTTCTGGAAGTTCACGCGCGACCAGGAGCGCAAAAGCCGGGGGATGAATCTTCGCATGGGACAGGGTCCGCACGTGCTGCTGCTGCCGTGGGCCCTGCTCATTGCCTCCGGTCCGATTATCTCGGGAAGCCGTGGCGGCGTGCTTGTGACCTCCCTGCTGGCGATCGCGGTGGCGCTCCTCTTTGCCCTGACACCGTCGCGTTGGAGCCTCTTCCGCCGGTTGGGCACCTTCGCCACGGTGCTCGTGCTGCTCGCGGGCATGGTATTGCTCGGAGGCTCCACGTTCCTGAATCGCATCCAGCATCCGGAGGCTGACCCCTACTCCAATCGCCGCACCATCTACGAGGAAGGCGTTCAGATGATGTCGGACTTTAGGTGGCTCGGTTCGGGCGCCGACACCTACGCGACGATCCAGCCCTTCTACCGAAAATCCGTGACCGAAGTCTGGACCGGCTACGCCCACAACGACTGGATGGAAGTGGTGATCACGCTGGGTGCGGTCGGCGCGGGCATCGTGCTCGTTCTTCTGATCCTGGCCATGATGATGCCAGGTCTCCAGCGGCGCTTCGGCGGCGGCCCGACCGGACTCATGGTGTATTTCTACCTAGCCATGGGCGGCATGCTGATCCATGCCCTGGTGGACTTTCCCTTTCAGATGACCGCACTCCAGGTGGAGTTCCTGTTCATCCTTGCGGCCTTTTCGACCCTGGTGCGCAAGGACAGTGCCCCGCCCGAGTGAGTTCGGTCGCAGAAGGCGAGCTTCTCCAATTTTCTTTGGCAGGGACGACGCCACCCTGCGTTTCAACCCCTCTTCCACCCTTTATCGTTTCAACGCTTCAACCTAAAAACGGCGGTTGAAAAGTTGAAGCGTTGAAGGGGCAGAATGGAACGGTAGCCCGGCAACGCCCCACCGAGCTTTCCCAGCGCCGTCGGCGCGGCATCGTTGTAGAAACGACACGAAACGAATCCGAAGCCCCGTCAGGGGCGACATCTTCCGCTCAACCTGCTCAGACGATGCCGCCCCGCTGGGGCTCAATCGTATTGCGGTGATCGGTTCTACATCGATGCCGCACCTACGGCGCTCCTCCTTTGCGGCTCCGCAGATGCAGTCCGTCGTGGGCCTACGCGTCCACCCCCGCCCCATCCTCCAGCGCCGTCGGCGCGACATCGTTGTAGAAACCACGCCCGATGATTCTCGAGCCCGGTAGGGGCGACATAGCGGTTTCAGCTGCCGGATTTAGGTTCAACGCTTGAACCTTTGCCCGTGCCCTTCCGCGGCGCACCGCGCAGGGTGCGCTGCAGGCGCGTGACGGCAAAAAAGACGAGCGGCTGGAGATTGAAGAGGAGGAGGTACAGTTTCCCGATGCCACCGAAGAAAAGGGTGGACCGCCCCTCATCGTACGCCTGACGCACTGCGGCTGCGAGGCGCGCCGGCTTGTCCGACGGCCGCTTGGGGTCGATCACCGTTCCGACAGTCACCACCAGCAGCCTCAGGTCCGGGTGTTCGGCATGCAGACGTCGATAATACGACTCCAGCAGCTGCTTGAGCGCCGAATACACCAGGCGGTCGGGGCTGCGGAGACGCGCCAGCACGGTGGAGATGAGAATAATCGCCGGTGCCTTGGACTGACGGGAAAGCACCGCCTCCATGAGGGGCCCTCGTGAAGCCACATCCGCCAGGACTAGATTGCAAAAGGCGGCGGCAGGAGTCTCGGAATCGCGCAACGCCGAGCTCGCCGAGGCGGCATCCACGATCAGGTCGATAGGACCCACACCGGAGATCCCTGGGTCAGAATTTCCCAAAGTCAACAGATCCACAGCCAACGCCGTGCAACGGCTGGCCCCGGCCGCGAGCCCAGCCTGGACGGCTTCTTCGAGACGGGTGCGATCCCGGCCGAGCAGCAAGAGGGTGTTGCCCGACGCAAAGGCTCGGGTTAGGGCCAGACCCACCCGCGAACTGGCGCCAAGAATCAGGATTTGCATCGAGAACCTTTACCCCCTGCTCCCATCCAGACCGGAGCGATCCGGCCACCGGGCTCGCCGGTCATTTCGGAAACGCCGATTCAATTAGCTCGTGCGCCTCCGCGATGGGAAGCGTCTTCCCGGTCAGCAACATGCGGACCGTGTAATACGCGATGCAGAGGTCGCACCAGAAAATGTTCGCCCCGTCGGTCTTGTAGAGCTTGGAGTACATGCACTCGAGTTCCAGGCGCTGCTCAGGGGTCTGGTTGAGCTTGCCCACCACCTGGGTGATGCCAGTCAAGCCGGCTGGACTGTCAAACCGGTGCTCCCATCCGTCGAACTGCTGCAGGAGTTTGATGTTGTCCAGCGGCAACGGGCGGTTCCCGATTAGACTCATGCCGTGTAGGAGGATGTTGAACAGCTGCAAAATCTCAACGAGCTGCGTCCGCTCCAGGATCCTACCCAAAGGAGTGTAGACCTCGCAGTCGAGCGGAATGTCCAGGTAACCGCTGCGCATGAAGCGCTCGCGCAGCCGGTATTTGGGGGAGGTCGCATCCCGGACCATGGTTCGGAACTTGAGCACCGACACGCAGTTGCTGAGCGAGATGTACCGCTTCGACACGTAAAAGACCGGGTAGCCCTCAATGATGAAGATGAGCACGGGGATCACCAACAGGATCGGCGAGAGGAGAAGCAACAGGAACACCGCCACGAGGACATCGGTCAATCGCTTGGCGAAATTCGAATACTTGAATCCGACCTCCGGGGTCGGCGGGGTGCCGATGACCTCCGAGGGATTGTAGACCGAGAAACGCCCGAGAAGCAGCACCCCGGCAATGCCCGCCGCGAGAATCAGCAGCACGCGAACCAGATAGTGCCAGAAGCTCTGATAGGTCAGCTCCGACGCCATGATCTGACGCAAGAGCTGCGAGCCGTACATCACGAACAACGCGACGCCGGCGAGGATCAGGAGACGGAGAATACGGGTCATCCGATGCGGGGCTAGCGGCTTGGAGATCCGGACAGCTCGGTCGCAGGAACGGAACGGTCAGCGTAGCGCATCAAGACCCAGAATAATCGGAGAGCTCGAAGGTAACGAGGAATGAATCGCTTGGGCTCATCGAAACACCGAGCGAGCCAGGCCAGCATCAGCTTGTCCACGACGGGGTGAATGCTCGCCTGCCGGCCCGAAAGGAAAGCAACCGCCGCACCCGTGCAAATAATCGCCGGTCGGTAGGACAGGCGCGAATGAAGAAAATACCCGAGGATCTCCTGGGTTCCGCCGCCAATGTTGATGACGACGTACTTGGGACGATGGGTTTCGATCAACGCCAGAAGGACTTCGTCGGTGACCGCGCCCTTGGTGTACTTGGGCGCCAGGTAACAGTGATCCGGCGTGACCGGAATCCCCTGCCCGTTCAGCCAGGCGAGGTTGCAATCCTGGTCTTCCTTCGAGGGCATCACCCAGAACGAGGCGTCCTTTTCGCGAAAAACCGGATCGCCGACGAGGACACGGAGAAATTGAAGTCCGGAAATGCGGTGAAGGAACTCACCGGAGCGCAGGAACCAGAGCAACACCATGTAGCTGCTGTCGCTGATCGCAAACGTGGAGCCTTCGACCGCTTGCCGGTAATCCTGGTTTTCTCCCAACTCCGCGAGCGCCGGGGCTGCCGGAACTACGATCAACCCTCCCTTGCGGATCTCCAGGAGGAGCTCTTGCCGGGTGCCATCGAAGTAGCGAATACCTAAAATTGTCCGAAAAGTCATAGCTCGCGCCTGCTCCGTCTGGGTCCAAAACGGGCGTTCATCCCATTCCAACGCCGGCAATCGATCCGAAGGCGGCTTGCGTCCAAAACCCGATTTGTAACGCAACGCCCTTTAACGTCAAGGCACTTGACCCAGACGCCGAGTCATCGCCGCGTTCCCACCAGTGAACGGATGTATTCGCCGTAGCCGGATTTGGAAATCAAGTTCGCTAGGCGAAGCAGTTGCGCATCGGTGATGAATCCCCGCCTCCAGGCAATCTCCTCCACACATCCGATCTTGAACCCTTGTCGGGCCTCAATGACTTGCACAAACAGCGAGGATTGAAGGAGGGAATCGAAGGTCCCGGTGTCCATCCAGGCGGTGCCACGCGGCAGGACCCGCACGCTGAGTGCGCCCTCCAGGAGGAAGTCCCGGTTCAGGTCGGTGATCTCGTACTCGCCACGCGCCGACGGCTTGAGCGCTTTGGCCCGCCGCACCACCGAATTGTCGTAGAAATAAAGGCCGGGTACCGCATGCGACGATTTGGGTTGGGCGGGCTTTTCCTCGATGGACAACGCCTTCCCGGAGTCGTCGAACTCCACCACGCCGAACCGTTCAGGATCCTGCACCGGATAGGCGAAGATGGTCGCTCCTGTCGGCTTGCGGCACGACCGGAGGAGGTCGCCAAATCCAGCGGCGTAGAAGATATTATCCCCGAGAATCAGGCAGACGTCGGAATCGCCGATGAACTCCTCGCCGATCACAAAGGCCTGCGCCAGTCCGTTGGGATGCGGCTGCTCCGCGTAGGTAAAGCGGCAACCGAGCTGAGACCCGTCGCCGAGGATGTCGCTGAATCGGGGGAGGTCCTTCGGCGTGGAGATGATCAGCACCTCCCGGATGTCGGCCAGAAGCAGGGTCGACAGCGGATAATAGATCATCGGCTTGTCGTAAACCGGGAGCAATTGCTTGCTGACCACCTGGGTCAGAGGGTGCAAGCGGGTTCCCGAACCTCCGGCGAGAATAATGCCTTTCATGCAGGTAACTACAGCCGGTCGCGGGAAAACGATCCGTGTACCGGGCTGGTCCACGAACCTACGCACGTCGGCCCGGGAAATCATGCCGAAAAAACCCGCCTCCCACCCGATCAACGCGTCGGCCGACCGGGCTACCTCCGGTCGCGAGAGGAGGTCGATCTCATGGGTACCGAGGTCGGAGACGCGTTGGTGCGAAATGCCGAACGGAAGAGCCAGTGGTTCCGGAACAGGATGTCGGTCGTCTCCGAGAGCCGCGCCGCCTTTTCCGCCAGACGGCTCACGTTGGAAACCAGATTTGTTTCACTCGCCTTCACGTTGAGCGCCTTCACCGTCTCCCGGACTTCCCCAATCGTGACTCGGACGTCGCTCAGAAGGGGTCCCAACTCCTTGGAGCTCTGGCGGGCCTGCAACAGGGTGTCCTGCACGCTCGCGAACAACGGCGTCAGCTCCTTGGTCTTGTCATGAACGTCGTCGAGGACCTGGTTCAACCTGGCCTTCGTGTTGGTGGGAAACAAGAGATCGCCCAATCCGCCCTCCTTACCAAGAGCGGGCTCCAGCTTCGCCGTGATATCACCCATCTGGCGAAGGATCGTGTCCAGGCTCGCAGTCACCTTCGGCAGTGTGCCGTCCACGACACCGCTGATCCGGTCGACCTTGCCCATGATGCGCTGGGCCTGCGCCAGCAGCGTCTCGGACTGATCCGGGGCCAGGTAATAGCCCTTGGCCCCATTGGTGATCGCACCGTATTTCAGGAAGAGATTGGTCCGGTCGGCGGAGGGCAACTTGTAGGCAAACTGATCCCACAGCACTCCGATGCGGCCGCCGGGGAGATTGGTGATGGTGACCAACGCATCCAGGGAACCCACCGAGACATCCAGCGTCACGCCCCCGGCCACCTCTACCGGGAAGCCGCCGATGGTCACCCGCGAGTCGGTGTTAATGTACCCCGGATAGGGCTCACGAATGGTGAACGCGACGAACACGTTGAAGTTGTTGGTCGCATAATAATCCCAGCTTCGGCGTTGCCCGAGATTCACTGGCTCGACGTGGGTGACCCGGCCCACCTTGTAGCCCATCAACTGGACGGGCGTTCCTTCATGGATTCCGTTGGCCTGCGATACGTAGGTGTAGTACGGCACCTCGGTCACCCACCAACCCCGCGCCTCACCGGTGGTGCGAATGAACCAGGCCGCAAGGCCGGCGCCGCTGATCACCGCGACAACGAGGAACAGCACCACCATCCATTCCACCCGGTGGAGCCGGGTCCTGAGTTGGGGCGTGAGGTCTTGGAGGGCCATGGGAATTCAAAAAGCTTCACCGAGCACTTCGCGAACCGGTTCTTCGGCGAGCGCCAACACACCGCCAGAATCGCCCAGCAGCTTGAAGGCGCCGCGATCGATCAGGGCAAACCGATGTCCAACGGACAGGAAAGGGCGCAGCACCTCGGTGCCGACAATCACCGTGGCAGGAAGGCCGTTCAGCCAGGGCACTCCGGTCGAGAGGGAGGTCACGATCGACCGCCACCAGCGGATCTGTCCCGAATCGAGGCCCGCCACTGGATCATCGAGAACCAGCAGTTTGGGCCGAAGCGCGAGCGCCCGGGCCAGCGCCACCCGCAGGCGCATGCCACGACCCAATCGGGACGGAGCCGCCCCCGCCACCGACTGCAGCTCCAGCCACTCCATTAGGGGACGCACTTCTTCCACCGCGGCCTCCATGGACAGTCCGCAATGATAGCGCAACGGCAGGGTGATGTTTTCGATCGCGGTGAGCGAGCCGAAGAGGCGTCCGCTTCCCGAGAAGAGAAACCCCACCCGCTCACGGATCTTGGAAACGGTATCGCCGTGTAATGCCATCACCGGACTGCCAAACAGTTGCAGCATTCCGGAAGTAGCCGGACGCAAGCCGGCCGCGGTCTCCAGAAACGCCGACACACCCGATCCCTGAACGCCCGCCACCACCCAGCATTCCCCGGCAGCGACCGACCACTCCACCCCCCGGACCGAACCGTGGCCCGACAGCCGGGAATCCGCGATCTCGACCGAGTTCATTTCCAGTATCGGTGGGGAGCCCATGGCCGGAACTAGAGAACAAGGTACAGCGGAACGAACACCGCATCGATCAGCAGGCATCCGATTCCACACAAGGTAACGGTCCGTGTGGTTGCCGCCCCCACCTCCTCAAGTCGGATCGGCTGGGCGAGTCCCTGGTAGCAGATGACCATCCCGATCAATGCGCCGAACAATCCGGTCTTCAACGCCAGCAGCGGAAAATCCAGCCAGACAAGGGAACCCGCAACGTGACCCAGATACTGGGTGAAGGTGAGCGGCAGCCCCCGGGTGAAGGCAAAGACATACCCCCCAAGCAACGTCGTCAGCACCAGATAGACCGCGAGCGCCATGACCGACACGGTGAAGGCAATCACTCGGGGCACGACGAGATAGTGGATCGGATCCACCCCGATCGACTCCAGGGCCTCGACCTCACCCTGGGAGCGGGCGGTTCCCAATTCGACCACCGACGCGGTACCCACTCGCGCCAGTACTGTGAGCGCGGCAATCAGGGGAGAAAGTTCACGGATCACCACCGTCACCAGCAGAATTCCAGTGAGGTTGGCCGCGCCGTATTTTTGCAGGAGGGCAATGGATTGTCCCACCACCACCAACCCCAGCATGAGGCCCAGCAGGCAGATCATCGGCACCAGACGCGCGCCAGTACGAAACAACTGCTGCGTCAGGAGCGGATACATGACCCCCCGGGCGTGCCCCGCCTTGGTGAGCAGGGTGCCGAGTGTGATCAACGTAAAGGCAAGCAGCCGCGGGACGGTTTGGGTCACCTCACGGATCCGTTGCGCACACGATTCCAGCAGCGCAGCCACGACCGTCGGGGTCGGGAGCGGGACCGGAACCGGGAGGGATGCGCGAACTGGATCCACGTCGCAACCCTAGGGAGTCATCCCATGAATCGCAATGCGCCAGAGCGGAAATGCGGCGGAATTCAGGTTGCCGCAGCGCAGGGAATCACCCGACCGATTCAGGCCCGCATGGTCTCGGGATCAATGCCCATCGAACGACACCAGTCGCGATAGGCGAACGGGCTGATTTCGCTCGGCTTGATTTCACTGCGACCTCCCCAGAAGACGTTGGTGTAGCTGACGTGGATGCCCGCCTCCTCAAGATGACGATCAATCGCCGCCTTGTGAGCGAGCACCACCTCACGGTCGGTTCCATGGGCCACACCCATTACGTTTACGTTCTTGAACTCCGGACCTCCCTCGCGCCAGTAGGCGTGGGTCATGATGTGATGCCGACCGACTTCACGACCGGCATCCATCTCGCGTCCGGCCGGAACCGCCCAGTGGAAGAGGGCGTTGAACTTGGTGACCTTCTCGCCGGTGTTCAGCGTCTTCACGTGTTCGAGGAAGGTGCTAAACCGGCCGATGACCTTGCGCTCGTTGAGATTCTCGGCAATGCGGCAGAATTCCTCCAGCGGCAAGCCGGCCTCGACGGCGCGCGCGGCCCACAGGTCGGGGACCAGCTCTTCGGGTCGGAACTCACGCTTGAGGGCGGTCAGCACGCGCCACTCGAGATCGCTCAACTGGACCACCTGGACGTCCACCGCCTCCGCGAGTTCATCGGCGCGACTGCCAGGCTCCATGCCGCGGCGGCGCACATGGCCCACGCCCAACGCGAACAGCTTCTTTGCGGGCATCAGGCGGAAGCGCTCGGCATTCACTTTCTTGCGCAACACTTCGGCGTGTTTTTCGAGGGAAAAACCCTGGGGAACCTTGAGAGTCGTCCACAGGCGGTAGGTCGATCCGTGCGTTGCGGCATCGGTCGAGCGCACCACCACGTGGCCGCTGAACGGATCCTGGTTGAACATGTACTCGAACGCCGCGTCGGTGCGCTCCAAAGGAATCTCCCAGGCGCAGAGAGCGCCATCGGCAAGATTGGTGGCCAGGAGAGTCTGCCGGATGCGGCGGATGGTCCCCACCTCGAGCAAGGCGCGCAGACGCGCGATCACCGTGTCGCGCGGGATGCCCGACAAACGGCTGATCTCGTCGAGCGGGTGTCGGAGGAAGCCTTGGATCTGATCCTCGCTGACCGCAAGGATCTGGGCGTTGATCGGATCGGTGGTAAGTACCGGGAGAGCCGGGGCGGTCATTTCAGGATCCAGCGTAGCGGGTTGCGGCGGAATTGGCGATGGGTGAAACGCGGTGCTCATGACGCCTGAACCTGTCGGAGCCCCGGCGCCCGCAGCTACCCGCATTTTGTCCATTTCTGCCCCCGTCATCCTATCGCCCCCCGCGTCCACCACACTAGGTAGGGCGAATCTCCCGATGAGCCGGGTGGACGGACGGATTCCGTTTCGCCCCTCGGCGTCCCACCCGCCGTCTACGCACCTCGCTCGGCAGAGCCTCGCGCTACCCTGCGGGGCTCTACCGGACTAAGTGACGCAACAAACACGACCCGGACTCAGCTCGCGAAGATGGTGTCCATCTCTGTGCTGAGTTTGCGGAGGCCCTCCGGACTGCCGGCCCCGCCTTGTTCGGCAATGCCCCAGCCGTTAAATCCGATATCATCCAGGGCGCGCATGACCGCGGGCCAGTTGTTGTCCCCCTTCAGGAACTCGGCATCAAAGCCCGCCCACTTGCCCTGCTTGTCGGACTTGGCGCGACTATACTCCTTGATGTGCAGGGTCTGGATGCGGTGACCCAGAATCCGGATCCACTGCTCGGGCCAGCCGTAGTGGATGATATTGCCCACATCGAAGTGCCAGCGCACGGCCGGAGATTCCAACTCGTCGAGATAGCGGGCCGCCTCCACGGGACTA
>JANXMD010000765.1 GCA_025354845.1 Verrucomicrobiota bacterium
CGAGCGCGCCATTGTGGACTGGGGCTACAATGCCTGGGGTGGCAAGTACCCGCCGTTCGATCTCGATGACGCCGTCCCGCAGCACGTCGCCAAGTTCCGCAACCTACCTCTTTTTTCGCCGGGTATCGTGATGGAAGGCGGATCGCTCGACGTGAACGGCTGCGGCACGCTGCTCACCACCGAGGCCTGCCTGCTGAATCCGAATCGCAATCCCGACCTGGATCGCGGGCAAATCGAATCGCATCTGCGCGAATTTCTCGGCGTTCGGAACATTCTCTGGCTCGGCGACGGCATCGTGGGCGACGACACCGACGGTCACGTGGACGACCTGACCCGCTTCGTTGATGCGAACACCGTGGTCACCGTGGTGGAGCCCGATCCGACCGACGAGAACCACGCCCCGCTGAAGGAAAACAGCGAACGGCTGCGCACCATGAAGGACCAGGATGGTCGCCTGCTGCGGGTGGTGGAACTGCCGATGCCGGGACGTATCGAACACGACGGCCAACGGCTGCCGGCGAGCTACGCGAACTTCTACATCGCGAACGGCATCGTGCTCGTGCCCACCTACCGTGATCCGCGCGACGCCGAGGCCCTGCGGATTCTGCAATCGGTCTTTCCGCGTCACCGCGTGATCGGTGTCGACTCGATGGAGCTCATCTGGGGACTGGGATCGTTCCATTGCATTTCGCAGCAAGAGCCGGGGTGAGGGTGGCGCGAGTCGAAAGTTGGGTCGGGCCTCCTTCTTACTCTTAATCGCAATCTTAATCCTCTCCGAGGTCTCCCAGCGCCAACGGCGCGCAACAACCTTAGCCCAGGGTGAAGCCCTGGGTTTGGATTGTACCTCTCCGTAAAGGGCTGAAGGCCCGTTCCCTGTGGCGGCGGGAAGTCGGACGCCACGCCGCTATCGATACGGTGACTGGTTGCCTTGGGACGGGAATTGGCCGCGTCTCAGCTCTCCGGCGGTTTTCTTCCGCGCCCGGGGAAAAACCGGTGGGTCGCTGCACTCCCTACCGGACTCCAAAATGGCGCTCGCGTAGCGTTTGGAGTCCGGCGGCGGGCCGCCGGTTTGGAGGGGTTGGTATGGCGACGGGGGCAGCGGTCGACGCAACGGTGGCGAAGGCAACAGAAAAGGTAACGGCGGGCTGGGTGGCGAGGTGAGCGGTCCAAACCGGTGGGTCGCTGCACTCCCTACCGGACTCCAAAATGCGCGCGCCAATTCTTCAGCTCCGTACTGCGCTGTTGCCAAGCCCCGCCACCACCGCATCCGCATCGTAAACACACCCGCCCCACGGACCGCCGCTGACAGCCTGCAGCGCGGCCCATAGCCGCGTGTCGTCGGGAAGTTCGGGATGCGGCGCCAAATCGGGATGCGGCGTTCGCGCGGCCAGTACTGCGACGCCTTCCGCCGGAGTGAAAACTCGGCCGTCCTCACCGACCAAGTTGATGGAGCCGATGAGATTCACTCGATCCACCACCAACCGCACTCGATCTCCCTCGCGAAGACGCCCAATCGGACCGCCGGCGAGCGCTTCCGGTCCAATGTGCCCCACGCACGCGCCCGTGCTGACGCCGCTGAACCGCGCATCGGTGATCAACGCCACGTGCTTTCCAAACGGCAGATGCTTCAAGGCGCTGGTGAGTTGGTACGTCTCCTCCATGCCGGTGCCCATCGGACCCGCACCCATCAGCACCAGGACGTCGCCGGCACGGATGGCGTCACGCTTGATCGCCGCAATGGCCGCCTTCTCGGTGGTGAACACGCGGGCTGGACCCTCATGGCGATACACGCCGTCAGGGTCCACTACGGTGGGATCGATGCTGGTGGATTTGATGACCGATCCCTGCGGCGCGAGATTGCCAGTCGGAAAGGTGACGGTGCTGGTGAGCCCGCGTTCGCGCGCCCGGGCGGGGGGGAGAATGACATCATCGGGTTCCACACCGTCCCGTTCCAGCAACAGGGCGCGGAAGCGGGCACGTCGTTCACTGGATTCCCAGGCGGCGAGAACGTCGCCGAGTCGCTGGCCGGTAACGGTTCGCACATCGAGATCTAGCAGCCCCAATGCCCTTAGATGCAGCATCACTTCGGGCACGCCTCCAGCGAGGAACACTCGGACAGTGGGATGATGCACCGGGCCATTGGGCAGAACGCTAACCAGCCGTGGGGTGGCGCGATTCACCGCCACCCAATCGTCCACCGTGGGCCGCCGCAGTTTCGCCGCGTGGGCGATGGCCGGAATGTGGAGCAGCAGATTGGTGGAACCACCAAAGGCTGCGTGGACGGTCATGGCGTTGCGAATGGCGGCATCGGTAAGGAGGTCGCGCGTGCGGAGCCCGGCCGCCGCCAGATCCACCAGGGCGCGTGCCGACTGCACCGCGAGTGCGCGCCAGACCGGTTGACCGCTGGGGGCCAGCGCTGCGTGAGGCAATGTCATGCCCAACGCCTCGGCCACCACCTGCGCCGTCGCCGCCGTGCCGAGGAATTGGCAGCCGCCACCCGGACTCGCACAAGCGCGGCAGCCGAGGTCCGCCGCCTCGTCGAGAGAGATCAACCCGTGCGCGTAGCGGGCGCCTAGGGTCTGGATGCGTCCGGCGTCTTCGCCATTTTCGGGAGGCAGGGTCACACCGCCGGGAACCACCACGGTCGGCAGATCGGGCGTGCCGGCGAGCGCCATGAGCATCGCGGGTAGGCCCTTGTCGCACGTGGCGATGCCCAGCACGCCTTTTCGAGTGGGCAGCGATCGGATCAGCCGACGGAACACCACTGCGGCGTCGTTACGGTAGGGCAGGGAATCGAACATGCCCGTCGTGCCCTGGGTGCGCCCATCGCACGGATCGGACACAAAGCCGGCAAACGGAATGGTCTTCCGTTTGCGAAACTCCTGTGCCGCCACGCGAACCAATTCGCTGATCTCCCAATGGCCGGTGTGATACCCGAGCGCGATGGGGGTGCCGTCGGGGGCGCGCATGCCACCCTGGGTGCTCAGGATGAGATGCGCATCACGGCCCAACTCGGCGGGGTTCCAACCCATGCCGGCATTCTGCGTCCAGCCGAAGAGGTCGCCGCTGGGACGGTTGAGCAGCAGATCCTCAGTCAGCGGCAGTTTGCCCGTCGGGCCGGGGGCGCGGGTTTGGATCTCGAACAAATCAGGAGCAGACGTCGCAAAGCATTCAGCAGGTGTCACGCTGCGGAGCATGAACCGGGCGCAACGCGCACGAAAACGGGAAATCCGGAAAACGTGACATTGGGTAGCCGCCGAGGGGACGAGGCGGATGGGACGCCGCGGGACGTCGAAGGCAAAAGGAAGAAGGAAAATGGAAAAAGGTGGGATCGCCGTTGGAGTTCCGCGTTCACGCGGTCCGGGGGGCGATCTCCGAGTGAGAGCATGGCGGGCCTTCAGCACCTTGGGTTGGAAAAGGGGTCGGGCTTAGGGCAATCACGGACTCACTTCGCTCACACACGTGCCCGCTCACGGCGATTCCGTCACCCGCAGACTTGCTCCCCCGGACAACCCCCGCTTCCATCTCTGGGTCCTCATGAAACTCCTCGCCGTCCTCCTGGCCATGCTTTCGTTTTCACCGCTTCTGCGCGCTGACGTCCTTCCGGAGTTCCCGCTCTGGCCGAATGGCGCGCCCGGTGCCTTGGGGACGGGAACCAACGATGTTCCCACCCTTACCCCTTACCTGGCCGACCCCGCGATCGCCACGGGGGCGTGCGTGGTGGTTTGTCCGGGAGGCGGCTACGGCGGGTTGGCGTCCCACGAGGGACCCGACTACGCCCTGTTTCTCAACACCCAGGGCGTGACGGCCTTTGTGCTCAAATACCGACTGGGCAGCGCCGGCTACCGACATCCCATCATGCTCCAAGACGCCGCCCGCGCGGTGCGCGTCGTCCGCAGTCGATCGGGTGACTACAAAATCGATCCCCACCACATTGGCATCATGGGCTCCAGCGCTGGCGGGCACTTGGCTTCGACGCTTCTCACCCATTTCGACCTCGGCGTGGCCGACGCTGCGGATCCGATCGACAAACTGAGCTCGCGTCCCGATCTCGGAATCTTGTGCTATCCCGTGATCACCATGGAGGCCTACGGGCACGCCGGGTCGCGTGAGAATCTCCTCGGCAAGTTCCCCACCGCCGACCTCATCAACTTGCTCTCCAACGAAAAGCAGGTTTCCCCGGGCACTCCGCCGACCTTTCTCTGGCATACTGTCGAAGACCAAGCGGTGCCGGTGCGCAACTCGATGGAATTCGCCGCCGCCCTGCAGCGCAGTGGTGTGGCGTTTGACTTGCACATTTACCAGCAGGGTCGCCATGGCATTGGCCTCCAAGCCAAGCCTCCCGGATTCGAAGGGGCGCATCCCTGGGCATCCGATTTGGTTTATTGGCTCAAAGCGCAGGGCTTCGTGAAACGCTGACGACCGCGCACGGACGAAGGCTAGTCCCCCAACCGTTCGCACCCTCACCCGGTAGCGCGAGGCTCTGCCGAGCGAGGTGCGTAGAAGCCGGGTGGTACGCCCCGTGGCAGGGCGGAACACGTCCGCCCGCCCGGCTCATCAGGAGATTCGCCCTACCACGACTTTGGACTTTGGACTTTGGACTCCGTCATTTCATCCCCGACACGTGCGCGGAAACCACCCGCCATCCTTCGGGAAATCGCCGCCAAAACTGACTCTGCCTCCCGCGCGTGCGAGATCCGTCCGCAGCAGTACGTTCGAACTCCACACTCACCGCTCCGGTGTCGGTTCCGAACGTGACTACCTCGCGCCGGATGATCGTTCGCGCCAAGCCCGCCGCCGGACGCGCTCTGCGGAAGGCCTCAATTTCCGCCGTGCCGTATAGGTTTTCGGTGGCGCCGAAGCGCACCACATAGGGCGACTCCCAAAACAGCTCCTGGAGTGCCGGCACGTCATTGGCAACCAACGCCGCCTCGTACCGATCCGACACGGCGGTAAGTTCGGCGCGCACCGCGGTCAAGTTGATGTCAGACTCGTTCACCGCGGTAAAGGGATCCCGCCTCCCAAACCCGGGCAATCCCAGAAATCGCACTCGCCTCAGCCACCGATTCGGACCACTCTTCTCGCAATTCCCGCTGCCGATCATCGAGCTCCCATCTCCCATCTCCGAATTGCGATTCCATGAATCTGTACCTCCCGTCCCCCGAGCGCCGCCGTTTCCTCAAGAGTCTCGCCGTCACCGCCTCGTTGTTCGCGGTGCCGGGCGCGTACGCTGACCGCCTCTTTCGCACCCCGGCACAAACCGAGGGACCTTTCTATCCCAATCACTTGCCGCTCGACACGGACAACGACCTGGTCGTCCTCAACAACAGCCTCACCCCGGCGGTCGGCGAGGTGACCTATCTCAGCGGACGCGTGCTGGACGCCAATGGCGCGCCGATCCGTGGGGCGCTTGTCGAGATCTGGCAGTGCGATGCCAACGGCGTCTACCTCCACACCGGCAGCGATGGGGGCTCGAAGCGGGATGCGCATTTTCAAGGGTTCGGACGCTTCCTCACCGGTTCCTCGGGCGAATACCTCTTCCGCACCATCAAACCCGTGCCCTATCCCGGCCGTAGCCCGCACATCCATTACAAGATCCGGCGCGGGAATCGGGAATTGCTGACCACTCAATGCTACATTCAGGGCCATCCTGGGAACCCGAAGGACGGCGTCTGGAAGGGTTTGAAGGGCGCGAAGGAGCAAGCGGCAGTGACCGTCCCGTTCACCCCGTTGAAGGGCGCAAAAGCCGGCGAGCTTGCCGCGCGGTTCGACGTGGTGGTCGGTTTGACGCCGGAAGGGTGAGGGGGGCAGACGAGTCGAAAGTCGAAAGTCGAAGGTCTAAAGTCGCATCCGGTTTGTCTCGGACTTTCGACCTTCGACTTCCCTGGCACTTCCCCGCCACTTCCCATTGCTCGCCATCGCCGCTTCGGCTACCTGTCAGCGGCTTTATGGCGGCCGAACCCATCGTGGTCATCCGGGAGTTGACCAAGTCCTATCTCCAGGGCGATCTCAACGTCATCGCCCTCAACGGCGTTTCTCTCGACATTCAGTCTGGTGAGTTCGTGGTGCTGATGGGCCCTTCCGGCTCCGGCAAGTCCACGCTACTGCACATCATCGCAGGCATTGATCGGCCCACCTCGGGTTCGGCGATGATCCAGGGAATCAATATCGCCAATCTCAACGAATCGCAACTCGCCGACTGGCGGAACCAGAACGTCGGATTCGTCTTCCAGAGCTTCAACCTGATCCCGGTGCTCACCGCTGCCGAAAACGTGGAGCTCCCGTTGCTTCTCACCGACCTCAGCGCCGCCGAGCGACGCAAGCAGGTGGCGACGGCGCTGGAATTGGTCGGACTCGCCGACCGCGGACATCACCGGCCAGATCAGTTGTCGGGCGGCCAACAGCAGCGTGCCGCCATCGCCCGTGCCTTGGTGACCGATCCGGCATTGATCGTGGCCGACGAACCCACCGGAAATCTCGATGCCAAGTCGGCGGGCGACGTTTTGGCCATTTTGCAGTCGCTCAGTCGCGACGCAGGCAAGACCGTCATCATGGTGACTCATGATCCGAAGTCCGCGGCCTATGGCAGCCGCAGTCTGCATCTGGAGAAGGGGGAAATCACCGCATGACGCTGGCGTCCTTCGTGGTGAAGAACGCGCTTCGCAACCGTCGTCGCGCCCTGCTCACGGTGGTCAGCGTGGCCATCAGTTGTGGCCTGTTGGTGACACTTCTGACCCTCCAGCGCGAATTGACCATTCCGCCCGAGAGCGAGGCGGCGTCCCTGCGCATCATCGCGCGCAACAAGGTCTCGCTCGCCCAGCCGCTGCCAGCCAAGCAACTTTCCATCATCGAAAAGATTCCCGGCGTGGTTGCGGCGTCCCCGTTTACCTACTACGGCGGACTTTTTCGGGAGGAGACGTTTACCAGCTTCGCGCAGTTCGCGGTCGATCCCCCGCGTTTTCGGAACCTCATCGTCGAAGGGCGGGTTTCGGAAGGAAGCTATGACGACTTTATCAACGATCGCACGTCCTGCTTCGTTGGGGCCGACACGATGAAGCGCTACGGACTCAAGATCGGGGACCGCATGCGATTCACCGGGACGTTTTATCCCGTGGATCTGGATCTGAAAATCGTGGCCGTGTACCAGGGCACCGTAGATGACCGCGGCGTGTTCTTTCACCACAAGCTCCTGGACGAGCTCATGGGAAACCCCGGGACGGTCGGAACGTGGTACCTGAGGGTGGCCTCTGCACAAGCCTCCAACGAAGTGATTGCCCGGGTAAACGACGCCTTCGCCAACACCTCGGCCGAGGTGCGCGCCGAAACGGAGCGGGCCTTCCAAATGGGGTTCATCAGCATGTTGGGAAACGTCAAACTTCTCATCGGTTCGGTCAGCACCGTGGTGGTGTTCACCCTGATGCTGGTGACCGTCAGCACGATGAGCATGGCGGTGCGCGAGCGCTTCCGGGAACTGGCGGTGTTGAAGGCCCTGGGATTCCGCCGCCGGGAGTTGTTCAGCTTCATCCTGGCCGAGAGCTTCGGTCTCGCCCTGGTGGGCGGCGCGTTGGGGATCTTCGGCGCTTGGGCCCTTTGGACCGGCATTGATCTCCAGAAGCTGACGAGCGGTTTCCTTCTCTACTTCGAAGTCACCCCGCGCATCATGGCCACCGGCGGTGTGGTGGCCGTCTTCCTCGGGATCTTCTCCTCGATCAGCCCGTCCATCGCGGTCGCCCGGCTGAGCGTCGTCCAAGGGTTGAAGACGCTCGACTGACGAGGTAAGTCCAATGTCCAAAGTCCAATGTCCAAAGTTGGTGAGTTCCCCACGGTTGGTTAGACTTGGTCGTGTGAGTCTCTGGCGGGAATGCGTTGGCTTTCGATGGCTGCCGCACTGTGCTCGAAATGCTCGTTACGTTCCTCAAGCCTCCGACAATAGACTGTGGACTTTAGACCCGGGACTAAAGCCTATGTCGGAACTCGAAAGGTTTGAGGATTTGATCGGTTGGCAGCGGGCACGAGACTTGACCCGTGAGGTCTATCGGGTTTCGGCCTCGGGGGCATTTGGGAAAGACTATGCTCTTCGAGATCAGATTCGGCGGGCAACAATTTCGGTACTTTCGAATGTTGCTGAAGGCTTTGAACGGGGAGGCGACAACGAGTTTGTGCAGTTCCTGGCGGTTGCGAAGGGATCTGCCGGCGAGGTTCGTTCCCAGCTCTACATCGCCCTCAATCAAGGCTACCTTTCGGAAGGCCAGTTCAAGGAACTTTCTCAAAAGGCAGCGGAGATCAGTCGCTTGCTCGCGGGCTTGATCGCCTACCTGCAAACCTCAGAATTGAAAGGCTCCAAATACCGCTCCCGTCTGTAGCCGTTGGACTTTGGACTTTGGACTCCTCCCGATGGCATTGCCCCTAAAATACAACTACCGCAACGTCCTCGTCCGCTGGCGATCGACGTTATCGACGGTGCTGGGAATCGCGCTGGTGGTCGCGGTGTTTGTGCTCCTGCGCGGACTGGCCCGCGGCATCGAAAGCACCAATGGCAACACCGGCGATCCGCGGAACATCCTGGTGGTTCGCAAGGGTTCCCAGGCCGAGTCGGGCAGTCTGGTGTCGCGTGAGCACTACCGCACGGTCCAATTCCTCGACGGCGTGGCTCGTAATGCTGATGGCGAGCCGGTGGTGTCGGCCGAGTTGGTCATGATCGTCAGCGTGGCCCGTCGGGGCGCGCCCGGGGAGGCCAACACGCTCCTCCGCGGCATCACCCCCCGAGGCATGGAACTGCGGCCGCAGGTCACGTTGGTGGATGGACGCTGGTTCACCCCCGGCCGACGTGAGGTGGTGGTGGCCCGGCGGTTGGCCGGCCGTTTTCAGGGTTTTGAAATGGGCGGCACCTTCAAGGCCGGTGCCGAACGCCTGACCGTGGTCGGACACTTCGACGGCACGGGTAGCGCCTACGATTCCGAAGCCTGGATGGACGCCGATGAGTGCCGGTCCATTTTCGATCGCGACATGTACTCCAGCTTGCTCCTGCGTCCGGCCGACGCCGCGGCCGGAAAGGCGCTCATCGACAAGATCCAGAATGACAAGCGCCTGTCCCTCCGCGCTGAGCGTGAGGTCGATTACTACGCCAAGCAGACCCTGACCGCCGTGCCGATCAAGTACCTGGCCGGGTTCCTGGGCATCGCCATGTCGATCGGCGCCATCTTCGCCGCCATGAACACCATGTATGCCAGCGTGGCCTCGCGCACTCGCGAGATCGGCACGCTTCGGGTGCTCGGCTTCTCGCGTCGCGCCGTGGTGGCCTGCTTCCTCATCGAAGGCTCACTGCTGGCCACGATTGGCGGTGTGGCGGGCTCCGTCCTGGCCTGGGCCGTGTACGCGTATGTGGTGGTCCGCGGGATCACCTTCGGCACGCTCGATTTCCAATCCTTTGCCGAGACGGTATTCCAATTCCGCGTGACGCCCGATCTCATGGTCCTGGGTGTTGTCTTTTCTGCCGCCATTGGATTCGCCGGCAGCCTGTTGCCGGCATTGCGTGCCTCACGCCTTCCTGTCATTGCCGCTCTGAAATCTCTATGACCGACGACAAGCTGAAACAGCTCCGCATCGCCTCGGAGCGCAAGCAACGCCCGCAAGGCGGCCTGTGGACGTTGCTGGGGGTGATCGGTCTGATCACCGTTGTTGTGGTCTATTTTGCCATTCCGCGCG
>JANXMD010000821.1 GCA_025354845.1 Verrucomicrobiota bacterium
CGATCGTGTACCGGCCGGAAATCCTGCTTTACGACGAACCCACCACTGGGCTCGATCCGGTGGCCGGAGCGAACATCGACCGCCTCATCCGCCGGGTTTGGGAAGAGCTCAAGGTCACCAGCATCGCGGTGACCCACGACATGCCCAGCGCGCGACGTATCAGCAACCGCATTCTCATGCTCCGCGATGGCGTGATCTACGCCGACGGCGCCACCTCCGACATTCTCGCCTCTTCGGATCCGATCATCAGCGATTTTGTGAACGGCATCCCGTCGGCTAAGCCCAGTTTCTGACCCATGGAAAATTCCCGAACCGCGACCAAAGTCGGAGTCTTCGTCCTGATCGCGCTGATCCTGACGGCCCTCCTGTTGATCAATTTCAGCAAGGGCCGGGGACTCTTCACGCCCAGCTATCGGGTGCTTGTGGGCTCTGAGAACATTGGCGGTTTGAAGTCCGGAGCTGCGGTGCTCATGTCCGGCGTGCCGGTCGGATCGGTGGATTCGATCGACCTCGCCCCGGACGGAAAATCGGTGGTCCTCGTCACCCGGATCCTCAAGCAGTTCTCCATCCACCGCGACGCGCACTTCGAGATCGAGCAGAGCGGCTTCCTCGGGGATCAGTACGTTTCCATTGTCGCCACCAAGAATGCCGAGCCCCTATTGCAGGACGGAGATCGCGTCCAGGCCCAACAGCCCTTCAACCTCCAGGAAGCGGCCCGATCGGCGATGGGCCTCATGACCAAGCTCGACGCGGCTCTGGCACGCATCAATGGCGCCGTGGATCGTGTGGATCGCACGCTGCTCAGTGAAAATGTGCTGACCAACCTCTCAGCCAGCGCGGAGCATTTTCGTTCGGTGTCGGAACGGGCCGAGTCCATGGTTGGTGAAGCTCAGGGCCTGGTGCACGGGCAGGCGCCCGTGGTGGCCGGAGCCATCAGCAACTTCAACGTACTCTCCGTCTCACTGGTGTCGGTGAGTTCGAATCTCCAATCGACGATCGACGCCGCGCGTCCGGAGATGCTCGCGGCGTTGCATCGCGCGGCCGACGCGATTCAGGACGTGAAGGCCATAACTGCGGATCTGCAATCTGGAAAGGGCGCCGCCGGGGCACTGCTGAAGGATGACGCGCTGCGCCTGCAGTTCAGCGCGGCGGTGAGCAACATGAACACCGTGAGCAGTAATCTGGCGCGGTTCGGCCTTCTCTATGCGCCGAAGCAGCCGCGTCGCTTGACCAACGACACCCGCTACACCGGCCGCGGGCCCGGTCGCTGATCCGTTCGCGGTTCCAGGGTTACAGGTTCACCGGGTCACCTGGGTTGGCGATCTACCTGCCTTGCCTTGCCTTGAGTCAGGGGTTCTTTTTGTTCCCGTTGTTGCCACCGCCGTTCCCGCTGTGATTCCCCGACGAGCCGCCGCCTGAGGACGACGACGACGGAGCCGAAGGGGCCGGGGCGGAATAGCTCCGCGTCGGCGGGGTGAAGGATGGGGTCGCCGGAGCCGTGAAATTCCGCGCGGTGGCTGCGGGGGGCGTATAGGTGCTCTGCGACGGAGCGGGTGCGGGTGCCGAGTAGGAGGACGGACCACCGCCGGGATAGGAGGGCGTCGTTGCGGACCCGTTCGCAGGCGGGACATACTCTCTTCCACCACCGTACACCACACGACCGTTGCCGTAATTGCCACTGGTCGGCGCCGGAACCGTTGCCGCATAGCCACCACCGGGGCGAACCACCGTCGGACCCGTTGGGGTCTCTGTCGGCGCGCTGCCCTGGTAAAGACTCGCCGGCGGGTTCACGCGCCGGACGGGCGGGGGCGTGCTTGGCGCGTTGCCAGCGATGGACCCCTGGGAACGTTCAGGAAACTGTGACCCCGGAGCCGTTGCCGTCGGCTGAGCCGATGGCGTGCCGACCAGCGTGCGCTGAGCGGTGGGTCGCGTCACGATGGTGGGACCCGCCGTCGGTCTCGGCCCCATTTCTGGTTGCCCGGTACCCGGAGCGCCGAGTACATGATTGGGGCCTGCACCCGGACCCGAGCTGTAGGCAGGCAGCGGTGAGTGGGATCCCGCCGGACCGGAAGGATTCTGATTTGCCAACGACGGCATCAACGACGGGTTGCGCGCCACCGGGGAACTGACCGGCATCCGAGCCGCGACCGTCATCTGGGTGGGAATCGACGTCACGCGCTCACTGGTGGTGACCGCTAAGGGTGCCGACGCGGGAGGGGGTGTCACCGGGGAGTGGATGCCGGCACTGGAAGCCGCCACCGCTGACCGGGTCGGGGGAACAAACGGTACCGGAGTGGACCGCCCACCACCGGAGCCCGGCGTCGGCGCCGTGGCGAACTGGGGTCGATACACGGGCAGCGACGGAGCGGGCTGACCCGTCCGATTGGCAATCCCGCTGGCGGCACCGGGAGTGGGGACGCTGGCCACCGAATTCAGCTGAACCTTGGGAATGCGTCCCGACGTGTGGGCCTGCACCGGCTGCAAACCGGGACCGTGATTGATCACCCCGGCCATTCCGCCGACATGGCCTGGTCCGCCGGGTCGTGGCCCTTCCTTGAAGTGATTGACCGAATGCGACAGCGCGTAGAGGGGTGGAACGTCCTTGCGGGGCAGGTAGTGATGCCACGGGTGCGGATCGCAGAAGCGATTCCACCCGATGAAAATGAAGGCATCCGAAAACAGCCCGAAATCGCAGTCGAACGTGGCGTGACGACCGTGCCACATCAGGCCCACGCCGGCGCTCCAGCGGGCCGACGGAGGCAGAGGCGCCCACCCGCAATGGCTGTCGGAGGACCGCCAAGCCACCCAAGCGGGCGCCCAGTAGGTGTCGGGCACCCAGCACCATCCGAAGCCGGCGCGATGCCAGCGTCCGTAGTGAAACGGAGCCCAACCCCAGCTGTAGTAGGAATTCCAGTACCATCCGGAATCGGTCCACACCCAGCCGCCGTTGTCGGCATAGGGCTGCCAACCCGGATCCACCGACGCGACGCTGGGCTGCCAGCACCAGCCGTATTCTGGCACTTCCGTCCAGGATCCGTATCCCGAGAGGGAATCGTAGAAGGTATTGACCGTCACTGCGGCTGCCGGTGCCTGCATGACCACCGGAGCGGCCGTCGCTCCCGCGGGTGCGGGGGGCGCACCGGGCGCCGCCAGGGCCTGGGGAGGCATTGGGGTGGTGGCCGCCGGAGCTGCGACCGGGGCCTGCGCGACCTCAGGTGCGGGTTCCTCGCGTACCGTGCCGGGTCCCGTGGAGTGTTTGAGCAGCGCCTGGATGGCCGGGCCGGGAATTCCCAGATCGGTCAGGTAAATAATCTGATCAGCGCCAAGCGAGTAAGGTTCCTTGAGTGTGTTGATGTAGTCCACCAGAACCCCCTCGCTCACCGAAGTCTGCGCGAGTCGCACCACATCCCGGACCGCTTCCGGGAGCGCTGGCGGCGCGGCCGGCGGTTGGATCGACTCCGGAGCCAGTGCAAGCGCGGTCGCGGGCGAATTAGTGCCCGTCGTCGCGCTGTTTGAAGTGGAGGCCGGGGTTGCAGCCGAACCGTCGGCATTTCCGGCGAGGGCGGTGCGGGGATCATCCCCATCACACCCGACCAGGAGAGCGGCGGTCAGCGCGGGGAGCAGGAGACGTTTCATGGCGACGAAGGGATGGGGGGGAAGATTTGGAACTCCGTCAAGCGCAGGTCGGCCGCCGAATCGTTGCTGGGTAGGGCTGATAGCCGCCGTCCTTTGCGTGTGAATCCACCGGGAATGATGGGTCCTCGATGAGATTCACACTGGGGAAAATGACGAACGTAAACAAAACTTATTCAGATCCGGGTGCAACCGGTTCGTCCCGGCGCGGTTGCGATTTGGAAAAAAACCTTGTGAGATCCCATCAGGTCCTTAGATTCCGCCCGCTTCGCTACGGTCGCGCGGTTAGCTCAGTGGTAGAGCACTACCTTGACACGGTAGGGGTCACAGGTTCGAACCCTGTATCGCGCACCATCTTCTTCCCCTTATTTCATGCGGTTTTCTGGGCAAAAGCTCAGAAATTCCTCTTTTTCCAACAAAACGC
>JANXMD010000841.1 GCA_025354845.1 Verrucomicrobiota bacterium
CTTGGGGAGTCGACGCCTCTAATTCCAGGGCTGCGTCTTTCATCGAGGTCGGGCACTGCCAGCGACGCAGGAATTGACGGATCCCCAGCCCAGCGACCACCGCCAATGCGATCCAGGCCAGCCATCGGACGGCTCGGGGCAACAACACCAGATAGTCGGCGGCAGCGGCGGCTACGACGCCGCAGACGATCACCGCCCCGGCCGTCAGCAGGACAGTGGAACGTAAGGATTGATCCCGCAGGCGGCTGGCCGCCGTGAGCTGGGCGCGGGCGGAGGGGTCGTGATGCATCATAGGTCAGCCTCGCTGGGGTTGGATTGGGTTGAGTAGATAGAGTCAGGGGCGGGATCGATTCGAAAGGAAGGTTTCGAGAAACAAAAGCACCAGGGCTGCCCCGAGCAAGACCCGCCAATACTCGCGTTGGTTTCGAGTGGTGCCAAAGATTCCCGCGGCCAGGGTCGGGCCGGTGTCCGGCGGCGCCCGGTTCACTTGGGGCGCCAGTTCCGCACTGCGCCAGGCCAGCAAATCACTCTCGGCAGCCGGAATATTTGCCGCCCAACGCTGCCGTTCTTTCCCCGTTGGGTCGAACAACGAATAGATTCCCGGTTGCACCAAATTGGTGACCCAACGGCCGCGGGAATCCGGCACCACCGTCGATTCCGCCCCGCCCGGACTCCGCAGGCGGAACGAGCTTCCGGCCGCCGCCGCTCCCAAGTCCCACTCGCCGTCCGTTCCGACGACCCAGTTCGTCCCGGCCTGCAACCGTCCCGAAACGTCGCGACCTGAGAGGTACCACGCTGTCTGCTGCACCCAGGGCACAAAGGTCTTGTGCTTGGGCCAGTCCGTCCAGGCGGTGTCCGCCGAGGTGTTGACCCACAAGACGCGGCCAGTTCCCAGTGCCTTGGCCACCATTAAGGGCATCTCGTCCTCAAACTTTGCCAAGACCGTACCGGAGTTCTCCACACTCACTCCGAACCGGTGGGTAAAGGTCGGTAGGGCCAGATTGCCACTATTGGCCGGCCGAAAGGGGGCAAAGATGGCGGCGGAAGGTTCCCGGACACCCAAGTGCCATCCGTCCTCATCGGTCGCCTTCTCGCCTGCGCGCAGGATCACCGGCGACAGCTCGGCGAACTCTGCATTGTACCGGTTGGCGGTGGTTTCCTCGCCCACGAATAGAAGCACGCCGCCGCCCCGAGTCGCAAAGTCGCGCAAGGCCGACCCGGCCTCAGGCGGCAGCTGCCGAACGGCGGGCAACACCACCACTTCTGGGCGGAGTCCGGCCGTTTCCGATCGCAACGCCGCGGCGATTCCTTCCCACCCGACTTTTTGCAACGCAAACCGGGAGGCGGCGCCGTTCGTCGTCCCCGCCGAGGGATCCAACGCGGCGCCCAGGAAGAATGTTTGTTCGGTGAAGGAGCGTCCACCAGAGCGCCCTTCGACGAGCAGGACTCGAATCGGTTCCGGAACATAAAACGCCTCGTAACGGCGGTCATCGAGCGGAAATCCGTCGTTTGCCGTCACCTCAAATTCAGCGCTGTGCCATCCGGGTTTCAAGGCCGGCAATACCAAATGAAGATTGGTCTGCGCGCCCGCCCCAAGGGCACTGGCTCCCTGGGAAATGGATTGGCCGTCCATGCGCAGCTCCGTCCGCAACGCGAGGGCCGCCTCATCGCCATAGTTCGCCACCGTGGCCGTCGGCGGAGCGTCATTGGGTGGATCCAAAGCGAGCTCGGTAACCGCAAGGTTCGGCGTGGCGATGTCCCCGACCGGTCGCCACTGGAGTTCGAGGTCGGTCGGTAGGGTTACCGACCCCAGGTTTGGGGCGGAGGAGCGTTGCAGGTCGCTGAGGACCACCACGGTGGTCGCCTTCCGGAGCTCTCCGGTCTGCGCCAGCCGGATGGCTCCCCGGAGGCCTTCCGCAAGGTCTGCGGCCCCGCCAGTGGGTTGCAACGGAGACAGCTTTGCTCTCACCATCGAGGCCGGAGCAAACCCCGATACCACCTCGGTCTTCCCTCCGCAGGTTACCAGGGCGGCGCGATCCTCCGGGTGCAATGCCGCCAGCAGGGTCTGCGCCGCCTGTTGCACTCGGGGCCAGCGGGGCCCGGCGGTATCCCGAGCCTGCAAGCTGGCCGACGTATCGATGACGAGAATGAGCTGCCGTGCAGGCTGTCCGGCCGTTCCCAGTCCAAACGGCAGATACGGCCGGGCAAAGGCCAGCACCACCAGGGCAAAGAGCAGGAGGCGGAGGCAGAGGAGAAAGAGGTTCCTCAACTTGCGCTTCGAGGTCGCCTGCTCGTCCTGCCGCGTAAAGAATCGCACCGTGCTGAACCGCAGTCGTGGACTCTTCCGCTTCAGCAACAGATGCAGCACCACCGGAATCGCCAACCCGGCCAGCGCGGACAAGAAGATCGCATTGGTGAATAGGAAAGGCATCGCGGCACTCCGGCTTAGACGGCCAGGCGTTTTTCCAGGTAGGCGATCAGGGCGAAATCCAGCGGTTGATCCGACCGCACCAGGTGGTAGTCCAGCTCCCAGTCGAGGCAGGCCTTCCGGATGCGGTCACAAAACGAGCGGACACGCCGACGGTATTCCTCGCGAAACTCATCGACCTGCACCAGGACCTCCTCGCCCGTCTCGCTGTCCTCCATCACGTATTCTCCCTCGTAGGGCAGCTCCAACTCCTCCGGCGCCAGGGTGTGAAACACGATCACTTCCTGGCGCTGGGCGTGCAACTGGCGCAGTAGTTCCAACGATGCGTCTTCCGCTGTGAAAAAATCCGAAATCACTACCGCCAGCCCGCGTCGCGAAAACGTTTGAACCAGCCGGTAAAGGTCCTGATTGAGCCCTGTGGCGCCTTCTGCCGTAGCCCGCGACAGAAGTTCGAAGATCTCCATCGCTTGCAGGCGCGTCGCCTGCGCGGGCACGGCCAGGCGCGATTCGGGACCGAAAAGCACCAGGCCCGGAGCGTCGCGCTGCTTGACCATGAGTTGCGCCAACGCCGCGGCCAGCAGCCGCGCGGTGAGAAACTTGTTGGCGTCGCCCGCCCCAAAATCCATCGACGCACTGGTGTCCAAATAGATTTGGCAACGCAGGTTGGTGTCGTCCTCGAATTGTTTGACGTAGTACTCGTCCGTCCGGGCCCAGACCTTCCAATCAATGTGGCGCAGATTGTCCCCCGGCACGTAGGCCCGATAGGCGCTGAATTCCGTGCTGTAGCCGAGGAAGGGGCTCCGATGGAGTCCATCGAGGAAGCCCTCCACCACCAAATTGGCCAGGAGCGGCAGGTCCTCCGTTGCCGCCATCAGGCGCGGGGGAAGGGCAAAGGTGGAAGCCATGGGCCGGAGGGTGTCTGGAACGTTCGTCCGCGGTTAGCGCGCCACCTCCGCCAGCAACCGCTCGATGAGGTCGGCCGCCGAAATCTTCTGCGCTCGCGCACTGAAGTTGGCCAGGACCCGATGACGCAGCACCTGCCGGGCCACGGATCGCACCCCTTCGTAGTCGGCGCAGAGCTTTCCCGCCACGGCGGCCTGCGCCTTCGCTCCGAGAATCAGGTACTGCGAGGCCCGCGGGCTGGCCCCCCAGCGGATCAATTCTTTGACGTACGGCGGCGCCGCCGGGTCCTCCGGTCGCGTCGAGGCCACCAACCGAACGGCGTACCGGATGACCTCATCACTCACGGGAATGGCCCGGACCAGCTTCTGGATGTCGATCAGCTCGTCACCGGTCAACACCGGCTTCAATTCCGGCAGCTCATTGCCGGTGGTGGCCCGGACCACCCGCTCCTCCTCCTGCGACGTCGGATAGGTCGTCCGAATGTGAAACATGAAACGGTCAGCCTGGGCCTCCGGCAGAATGTAGGTGCCCTCCTGCTCGATCGGATTCTGGGTGGCGAAGACGTGGAAAGGTGCGGCGAGCGGATAGGTTTTCGTCCCGATCGTGACCTCCCGCTCCTGCATGACCTGCAACATTGCCGCCTGGGTCTTGGGCGGAGTCCGGTTGATTTCGTCCGCGAGAATCAAGTTCGCAAAAATGGCCCCGGGCACAAACACCTGCCGCCGCCGGCCCGTCTCGTGGTCTTCCTCCAAAATGTCCGTGCCCGTGATATCGCTGGGCATCAGATCCGGCGTGAATTGGATTCGACTGAATTTCAAATCCAGTACCCGACCCAGTGAACGAATCAGGAGGGTCTTGGCCAGGCCGGGAACGCCTTCAATCAGACCATGGCCGCCGCAAAAGATCGTCAGCAGGACGTTTTGAATGACCTCCTCCTGACCGACGATGACCTTGCCGAGCTCCGACTGCAGCAG
>JANXMD010000021.1 GCA_025354845.1 Verrucomicrobiota bacterium
CGAGCGCCTCGCGGGACCAACGGGCCTTGTCACGGAACGGGCCGCCGGATGCGGTGAGCCAGAGGTTGCGGACCGATTCCACGGGCTTGTCCTCCAGACATTGGAAGATCGCCGAGTGTTCGCTATCGACTGCCAGCACGCGAACTCCGTGGGCCTTGGCTTCGCGCATCACGAGTTCACCGGCCATCACCAGGATTTCTTTCGAGGCGACCGCGATGTCCTTGCCGGCTCGGATGGCGGCGAGGGCAGGGAGGAGTCCGGCGGTGCCGACGATGGCGATAAGCACAATGTCGGCCTCGGGCAGGGTGGCCAGTGCCACCAGGCCGTCGCTGCCGCTGAGCACGCGCACGCCGGCGCCCACGCGCTCCTGCAGGGCCGCGACGCGCGCGGGGTCCTGGATCGAGATCGTGGCCGGCTGGTGCCTGCCGGTCTGCTCCACGAGGAGATCGACGTTGCCGCCCGCCGCCAGGCCGATCAGGCGCAGGCGTTCGGGCAGATCCTCCACCACCTTGAGGGTGCTGGTTCCGATGGATCCGGTGCTGCCGAGCAAGACGACGTTCTTCATGCGGTTCAGGGAAACGGGACGTGACGAGCCAGGAGTGTGGAAGAAAACGGGCCTCTGGGGCAACCGGCTTCCGATCAAACCGAGGAATGGGTGTCGGGCGCCGGCTCAGCGTCCGCCGCGGAAAAGCATGGCGACATCGATGATGAACAACAGCACCACGGTGACTTCCAGGATCATCATCCAGCGGTTTCCCTGGTCGGATTTCAGGATCTGGTGCAGTTCGTCGAGGGTCTTGAGCTTGTCCTGAACGCTTCGTTGCCAGTCGCTCAAATGAAAGCGCGCCGCGGCCGCCTCATGAACACGGGCCAGATGCCAGTCGCCGAAGAATTTGCTCAGGTTGGACAATTCATCGTTCACCCGCGCCATGTCGATCCGCAGTTCCCTCAACTCTCGTAGCATGTCGGAACGGCGGCGCAGCGGTCGGGTACCGAGATCGCGGTAACTGCGTACCAGCGTGGTGTCGAGATGGCGATCGTAGGCTTCCAATTCGGCCAGTTGCAAATTCGCCAACTCTAGGATGTGCAGGGCCTCGGTGGTATCCGCCGGTTGGTCAATCACCAGCGCCGCGTCCCAGTCGACGACAATCAAATCGTCGCGAAAGTAGCTCAGGTGCCGATGGGTCGATTCCGTCGCCTCCTGATCGGACAACCAATTGCCATCCTCCTGGGTCAAGAGCGCCGCCACCTCACGTCGGTGGAATTTGAGCCAGGTTTCGGTGTCCGGCGATGAGGTGTCGCCGACCGGACCGTGGACGCAGAACACCGTGTAGGCTTCCTCGTCCATCAATTGGTCGATGGGACGCCGGATGTGTGGCGCTAACTCATTGCGGACGGATTCCGCGAGGCGCCTGACTTCCTCGTTCAGGCTACCGTCGGCGAATTCCGGGTCATGAAACACCTGCAGGTCGGACAGGCGTTCCACGGAGAAGGGGATGCGGACGGAGATGCTGATCGCCCCAATCGTCAGGACCTTGATGGTGGTTTCCACGCGAACCGGGCCGAGTGGACCGACGCGTTCGCGGGCGGGCAGCGCCAACAATTGCGGTTGATAGAAGAGCTGATGCCGCGGGCCGCGGCGGTTCATGTCGATGCGGAAGGGGGTCAGCGGCTGCCCCAGAAGAGTCTCCACGGGCTGACGCGCCATCTCGTATGCGACGTCGTAGGCGTACAGGTAAACCACTTCTCCCGTGAGCCGCTCGCTGGAGGAGGAAGGGGCATTCGCCATACGGGCGGCAACTACAGTTTCAATCCCGCGAAAGGTGTGTTGAGTCCGGAATGCCCCGGGCCGGCGTTGCCGCTCGCGCCGGTGTCGAAGCGACCGTTCAGTGCCTGGCGCAGGTAGCCGATGGCCGTGTCCACGTCGGTCACCGACTTGGGGAGCGTGGTGCCCGCCGCATTGGCGTGCCCGCCGCCCTGGAGTTTTGCAGCCACCGGAAGAGCCTCACCATTTTGTGAGCGGAAGCTGGCGACCACGGTCCGGTTGGCTTTTGGAAAAAGCGTCACCAGCACGTTATAGGGCGTTGCCTGACGCGCCAGCAACTGATGCACAATCAGGTTCGTGTTGCCGACACTGGTGTGGACGAGTCCGACGGTCTTGCTGAGTTCGCGGACGTTTTGGCGGCTCCATTCGAAGCCGATCGGATCCTCGACCCGGCGCTTTACCGACATCACCTCGAGAAGCGGGTGGTCCAACAGCGATTCGATCTTTCCCTCGATGAGATCGTGCAGGTGCCAGAACCCATAGGTCTTCACCAAGTTCGCGTAGTCGCAGGCGAGATCGAAGTCCGGATCGGTGTGGATCCATAGGTCCCCCACGTTGGTGAGGTGGACAAGTCGGGTGAGTTCCGGCGTTTCAAGTCCCTGTTCGCGGCAAAGGTCATAAACGAGCTGGGCTGCGGAGCGGGTGAGATCGTGGACGAGCTTGCCGTGCCGTGCCGCCGTCGTGGTGGCATGATGATCCACCACGAGCCAACCCTCGCGATCGAGGCGCGATTCGAAGGTGAAATCAGTGACCCATGCTGCCCGCTCCTGCATGGACCGGTTTTTCCAACCCTGGTAATTCCAGGCCTGCAACGGAACGGGTGCGGCGAACATCGTCCGGGCGAGTCGCTGCAGCAGCACTCCGGCGACCAGACCGTCGAGATCACTCTCATGGGTCAGAACCACGTCCGGTTGAGGGAGAGACAGCACGGCTGGACGATAAGCCTCCCCGGTCGCGCTGGGAATCCGAATTCCGACTTTGGACTTTGGACTTTGGACTCTACGGCGCGTCCCGTCCTTGCCGGGGCGCCGGAGTTTGATAGCTTGCTGCCATCATGCGCATTCGTTCGTGGTGGGGAGTCTTCCCCGGTCTGCTCGCAGCCGCTGTTACCGTCCTGTCGGCGGAGCGGGTGCTGGATTTCTCGTCCATCAAGGAAGGAGAGGTTCCCGAGGGCTATCGATCCCTGCTGGCGGGTGGTGGAAAGCCCGGGCAGTGGAAGGTGACGATGGAGCCGAACTCGTCGCAGTTCGCCCTCCACGGCGCCGTGGGCACCACCGATCGGGCCTCGCGGATTGCGGCCTTGTCGCAGGTATCCCACGACGCCACCGACGAACGATTCCCCATCTTCCTTTGGGATGGCGACGTTTTTGGGGATCTCACCTTGAAGGTTCATCTCAAGATCAATGGCGGCGCCACCGAGCAGATGGCGGGGGTCGTCTTCCGGGCGAAGGATGAGCGGAACTGCTACGTGGTTCGGGCCAACGCCCTCGACGGGAATGTGCGCTTTTACAAGTTTCTCAATGGCGAACGTTCGGCGCCTATCGGCAACTCAATCCCGGTTACCAAGGGGGAGTGGCACGAACTCACCGTGATCTGCCGCGGCAACAAGATCCGGGTGAACTTCGACGGCAAGGAGGCGATGCCCGAACTCAGCGACAACTCCTTTCTCATCGGCAAGGTGGGCTTCCTCACCAAGTCGGACTCCCAGGCGTCGTTCGCGGACGCGGTCATCCAGTACCAACCGCTCGAGTCGCTCGCCTCGGTTCTGGTTCGCGATCTCGTTCATCGACAGC
>JANXMD010000760.1 GCA_025354845.1 Verrucomicrobiota bacterium
TTGGGGTCGAGGGTGATCGCCTTGTTCAGACTGGCGATGGCGTCCGTCAGTTCCTCGTTCATCATCTGGGCAATCCCCAGTTTGAACTGCAGCAAACCGTAACGCGGATGGTGCTCGGCTACGGCTTTGAGGAGCTTCACCGCCTCGGCCGGTTTCTGTTCAGCCAAGCGCAATTGCGCGCGAAGCATGATAGCGCCCACATCATTGGGTGCCTGACCCAACGCGCGGCCTAGTAATCGATCGCATTCCACGTAGTTCGTTTGATTGAGGAGGATTTCAGCATGCACCACCCACGCGGCGGTGCGTTCGGGTGCGTCATGATTGATCTCCGTCAATTGGGCCTTCGCGTCTTCGACTCGGCCGATCCCGAGAAGGAAGCCGGCAAAGTTCATTCGAACCACATCTCCGGGTGGAGACAGCCGGGCCGCCGTGCTGAAGGCCTGCTCGGCTTGATTGGTGCGACCCTCGGACCAGCGGGCGATACCCAACGTCTGCTGGGCCAAAACGGACTTGGGATCGAGCGCCAGCGCCTTGCTCAATTCCAATTCGAAGGTGTTCGTATCATTCCCCCGGAGGGCAGCCTGCGCCCGGACGACATGGAAGCACGCCCGATCACCCGCCTGCTTCTCCCAAACGGTTAACTGCTTGAGAGCGGCTATGCGGTCCGCGGGCTTTTGCGCGCTGGCCAAAAACGAACTCAGGGCGCTTTCGTTGGTTGGTTGCAAGTTGAGGACCTTGACGGCCTCGGCGCGGGCCTTCTCGAACTGGCCGGCACCCAGGTAAAGTGTGGACAACTGTTCGGCGACCTCAAGGTCTTCAGGAAAGCGCTTTCGTCCCTCATTCAGTAAGGAAAAGGACTCCTCGAACTGTCCTTGGCGGAAGAGAATCTTGCCGAGCCGCAAAATGGCCACTGAATTGGTGGGCTGCTGACGAAGGATGTTGAGGTATTCGATCTTCGCCTTTTCAAACTGGCGGGCCTGATAATCTTGGTCCGCCGTGGCGAGCTGCTTGTCTGTCTTACTCCCGCGGGAACATCCGGCAAAGGACAAGAGAATTGCGAGCAGCGTCCAAGGCAGCACAGGGCTGCGAAGCATGCGGAGCAGTTGAGGAGTCATGTGGGGGTAGGCCGGTTGGATGGGGGTGGAGTGGGCCGATGTATTCGCTCGGATCGGTGCAACCAAAAGAGGAGCAAATACAGCGGAACCAGGGAAAGTGCGAAAAACACGGGGCCTCCGCGATGGTGCAGCCAGGAATCCAGAATATCCGGATTCAGGTTCACTGACAGGGTGGCCAGGGTCCAAATGCGAAAGGCGTTTCTCAGGATTCCGAGCGGAAAAATGGTCAGTACCAGCAAGGCTCGTTTCCACGGCGTGTGCAGGAACATCCGTGAAGCCAGCGTGCTGACCATGAACAGCACCAACGTGGATCGGAAACCGCTGCACTCCTGGGCGACCTTGATGGAAATGCCCGGCAAGCGGAAAAAGAGTCCATCGTGAAGAACGGGCGGACCCGCCAAGGCAAAGGCCCACGCGGACACCTCGGCCGAGGCGTGCTGCAAAACGGTTTCGCAAAAATCGACGGCGGCCTCGGGAAGGGGAATGGCGAAGCCGAGAAACGCGAACGAAAAAACGCAACGACGAAGCAGGTCGCGTCCCAAAAAAACGGCGCCACAGGCCACGATCCCAAAGATGAGCGCCAGGATGCGGAGCGAGAGCCGCTGGTCCGCAGGGAATGGTAGGGCGGGTACCACGCTGATCACCAGCGCTGCCGTGGCGGCCAGACCGGCGAGGAGGGCGACGCCGAGGGACGGCGTTCCGGCAGCCGGGAGCTGACGCCGATCGATCCAGACCAAATACACCGCCACGCAGGGAACCAGCAAAACATGGGAATGCACCTCGCTGGCCAGCGCCAGTCGGATCAAGTCGAACAACGGGCGGAAAAAAATCAATCCCAAGGCCAGTGTCGTGAGTCCAAAACGCTGCCAAGCCAGTCCCTGGGAAACAGAGAGGATCGCGGAATCGGGTTTTGGGCGTATGAAACTCATCAGGCGCGGGTGCGTTTTTCTTCGGCCTCTAGAAACCGTAGTTAATCCGAATACCGGTCTGGTGACTTAGAAAATTGAGCGTGCGCAGGGTCGAAGAATTGTCTCCCCAACTCCAGAAGAGGGCGACGGTGCCACGCTCCAAAATCCGGGCGGAAAGTTCGATTCGAACGAAGGCGTAATTGTCCGTCTGAAGAAACGTGTATCCATCAATGTTCTGAGGCGGAATCCAGCCCAACAGAACCAGGGGGTCGTCAGGTTGAAAGGCACCCTTATTCTGAAGAGTGCGGCTATGTTCCGTCTGTCGGAAGCCGCCCGATACCTTGAGGAGCATCTTCTCAAACAGACGCTGATGAAGCGACCCTTCCATCGTCGTCCCCTGGATGAATTCGTTGTTGAATAGCGAGGGGCTGACGCTGCGTGAAACACTCCCGCCGAAACCAGTCTTCTCCGTGAGCTGATAATTCAGGTTGCCGCTAAAAATCGGCGAAACCTTGGTGCCCGTCGCAATGCCCAGAAATTCCCGAAATTCCACGCCGCCCGTGAGACTGTAGGTGAACTTTTCCCCTACTTTACCTTGAACGCTGCCTTGCAGACGTTCGTTGGTCATGTCGACAGAGCGGGCTACCTGATCGTACTCCACGCTGCCGACCAAACCGAGGATGAGGTTGTCACGCAGTCGGTAATTGAGCGAATCGGTGTTGGACCAAGTGAAGGTCCGATTGAAGTTTCCGCTCCACCGCAGCATTTGGGTGAGGTCGAGATTTAGGGAAAGCTCGGAGGTCAGGGGACGCGATCCGGAAACGCGTGTCGTGTTGACCGTTTGCTGGGTCTGCTGGGCGGTTTCGATCAGAGGATTGTCCGTGGCTCCAAAATGATTGTTCAAGGTCAGGGACCAATCCCCGCGCTGGGTGGCCCCTTGAAGGTTTACCGCTTGGTTGATCGCGTTATGGTACCCGGCGACGGTGTAAAAAACGAGGCGCGGATCGTAGTCCAGTTTTAGGTTGTGCCCGATCTCCAAGGCCAACCCGGGAGACACGGTCTGGACGGCAGTGGATTCTCCGCGTCCCGGACCGACGAGTAAGCCGGTGCCATAGGTCACTCCGTAGCCCACGGAGGGGTGTGCCAGGACCGAACCCCAGCGGAATATCGGTGGCAGTTCGGATGGCGTCACTCCTGCGATCGGCGGAGCCCCTGGCGACCGCATTCTGGACGCCAGTCCTCCGATGGCATCGGTGCTGAGCTGTGAACCCCGGTCCAATTCCGGAAGTGCCTCGTCGCTCGACCACGCTGGCGCCAGGGGGGGCGGATTGGATCCGCTACTGCCGTTTGGTTGCAGACCGTCAGCGCCGAGAAGACCTGCGCCTCCCAGGAACCCCGGCAAAATCAACCGCAGACCGAGGCTTGGGCCATCGTGCCGGCGGGCCGTTCCGCGCTGGCGAAGGGGCTTCAATCGGAGAGGATCCATGTCAGGGATGCCCTGAGTCTCCCCTGAAGCAGGGGTGGCTGGCTACCTGTTTATTTCTACGGCAGAAGCCTAATCAGAGGGAGACCGGAGTCGGCTCGCTTCGTGCGGGTCGTGCGGGATCCGATCAGTTGCCGTAGTCCGCGTTCAGCCAAGCGTAGGTGAGGGCAAGCGTCTCGCCGGCGATCTCCTTGACCCCTTCGCTGAACTTCCACCAGCGGCCGGGTTCGTATTCAAGGTTCTCGATCGCCAGGGTCCCGATGGATGCCTGGTTTCCGAAAGCCCGCCGAAAGCAGAGGCCGCTGCGGCGAGTGTGGGCGCCGAGGGATACCAGGTTGAACGATTCGAGATTGAGACCATGCGACCTGCAGTACTCACGAAGCGCAATCGCGGAAAGGAAAGTGCGGTCCCGGTAGGTCGGTTGGGCCGAGACGGCCGTTACCTCGTTTGTGGATAAGCCGAAACGGCGGAGCGCGACTGCGCCCCGATGGGCAAAATCTACGCCCGCGACCAATTCCGGGCTTCGATGGAACGGGCCACCGGTGGTAAAGACCTGCTCATACCCTCCGGTCCGAAATTCCTGGATTGCCGCCTTGAGGGCGTATTCCGGCAGCCAGCCTTCCACCACCAGATAGCGAGCCGGCACCCGATGGGTTACGGCCAGAAACGGTTGGATTTCTACCACCGCAAAAACCAGCATCAAGAGGGCGAGGAATATGATCGTTCCGCCGACCCGCCACGCCCGGCAACTCCGGCGTGGACCCGGCTGGATCGGTGAGTCGGAATGGCGGACGGATGGAGTGCTCTTAGGCAACGGTTTGCTGGGTTGGGTCTGTCCGCAGTCGAGCACGTGTGCGGATCTCGCAATGGACGCGGTTCGGGGAGACGAGGTTACCGGTAGCTGCTGGGTCGCGGTTCGAAACTACCGGGCGCCGGCAACCGGGCGGCGCCGAAGCGCGGATCCAAACGTCAGGAGGAATTGCCA
>JANXMD010000053.1 GCA_025354845.1 Verrucomicrobiota bacterium
GCCTCCGTGGTCAGCGTGAAGTCCCCGACAATGGCCACCTCGAAGCGCGCCACGGACTCATTTTCCCGCACGGACCCGTAAGACGCCCCGTACGACGATGAGGCCCAGCCCACCACGAAGCCGCGGTCGTTGTCCTGGATGAAGACCGTCAGGGTGGTGTCGTTGGGATCTAGCGGGAATCCGACTGGGTTTCGTAGCTGGACGGTAAAGGTTTCCTGCCCCTCGATCAGCGCGTCGTTGAGCACAGGAATCTGGACGTACACCTGCGACTGGCCGAAGGCAAAGGTCAGGTTGGTCTTCACCGCGGTGTAGTCGAGGCCCGCCTTGGCCGTTCCATCGGCAGTGACGAGTTCGACCGTGGCAGCCGGGAGTTTGGATCCCGCGCGGGACACCCAGAGGCCCACGGAACCACCGTCCTCGGAGACAAAGCTCGAAGCCGTACCTAAGTTGAAGCCGCGGTCGTCGTCTTGGATCGTCACCGTCGCGGTGTGCGCGGGATCCAGCGGTGTGCCACCGGTCGGATTCTGCAGGGTCACGGTGAAGGTCTCCGGACCCTCGACCAGGCTGTCGTCAAGCAGGGGAATCGTGACCGATTGCTGAGTCTGCCCGACGGCGAAGAGAACGGTGGTCTTCACCGCCGTGTAGTCGAGGCCCGCCTTGGCCGTACCGTCGGCGGTCACCAGTTCTACTGAAGCCGCAGGAAGCCCGGGACCGCCTGCCCGCTCCACCGTGACCACCAGCGAATTCGGTTCATATGCATACAGAGTGGTCGGAATGGAGAAGCCACGGTCGTCGTCCAGAATCTGAACCGTGGTCGCCGAAATGATGACCAGTTGACCTGGCCCCTCGCCGAAACCGGTGGTGATGGTCGGCAATTCGAGTTCCTTCCAAGGCATGACAATCGTGTGGTCGGATTGGCCCCAGAATGTGACCGTCTTTGCGGTGGCATCGGTGGCGATCTTGGACACGTACCGCGCACCCGGTTTGGACCATTGCTTCACCACCCGGCCGGCGGGGTCATAAGCCACAATGTACAATGCTTCATTGTTGTTCACATCGCTGTAAGCCCAGTAGGTATAGCCGTTCCACAGCAGCACGGGGCAGGAATCGCTAACCGACGGGGGATCGTCCGGGCTTGGCAGGCAGACCGGTTTGAGGCCGCGGGGAATGTTCGGGTGCGCCTCCAGCGTTTGTCCTCCCGGGCTACGCGCCACCTGCGGTTCGGTGGACGCGATGTGTTCGTAAAGGACGACCCGGAAATACTCGGTGCCTTCGATGAGCGCATCACCGAGCAGGGGGATCCGGATTTGGCGGGATGCCTCACCTGCGGCCAGCTGAATCGTTCCCGAGGTCGCGGTGTAGTCGGCTCCGGCCAAGGCGGAGTCGTCCACCGTGCGGAAGTTCAAAGTGAGAGGTTGGTCCGAACCCGCCGGGCGTCGAACTGTAACCACCACCTCGGGGGCACTTTCCCCTGCCGCGTACCAGCCCGAGTCGAACCCGGCAGTCGTGGCGCCATTCACACGGCTGACCGAAAGAGCCAGGAGGGCGAGAAACAGGAGCAGGGTCGATTTCATTTCACGGGACAAGTGTGTTGATCTCTTAGCCTCTTCCACACCCCCTCACCCACCCACCACC
>JANXMD010000097.1 GCA_025354845.1 Verrucomicrobiota bacterium
CGCCCCCACCCGGGTACTGTGGTAACTGAATCCCACACCCAAACCATACCCCGCTGCCGGCGGCAAAGGCGCCCAGCCACAGTAGTTGTTGGAATACCTCCAGCTCACCCACGCCGGGGCCCACGTATTGCCCGGCACCCACACCCAGCCGCAAGACCGATCCTGATGCCAGCGCCCATAGTGAAACGGCGCCCAACCCCAGGAGTAGTCGGATTGCCAATACCAGCCGGCATCGGTGTCCAGCCACCGGCCGCGCTGATGATAGGGACGCCAGCTCAAATCCACCACCGCCACCGTCGGCTGCCAGCAGCGGCCGTAACCGCCGACCTCAATCCACGTGCCGTAAGGGGAAAGCTCATTATAAAACACCGGCTGGGAGATCACAACCGGCTGCGTGTACACCACCGGTTGCACCACCACCTGAGCTTGGGCCGGAGCGGCGACCGGTTCTACGGGCGCGGACGGAACCGTTATCGACGGCGCCGGATTGAGTGCGGGAACTTCGGCTTTGCGGGCAACGGCGCTGTTGGTCATCGCCACTTGCGCCTCCGCCAATTTGGCCAGGAGGTCCGCCTGCTGCTTGCTCCGGTTGAGAATGGCCGTCAGCACCGGTTCGGAAATGCCCACGTCGTGCAAATAGAGAATCTCCTCCACGGTCGGATTAAACGCCAGGGTCGATTTGTCGATATAAGCCAACACCACGCTTTCGCCCACCTGCGCCTGAGCCAGCCGAATCACTTCGGCGAGACCCGGCGACAACTTGGGGAGCGTCACTTCCAGCTTGGGTGGGGCTTCTTCCGGCGGTGCACTCTCGGCGGCGGGGGTGGCCACGGCGGGAACCGGCTGGGCCACCGACTTTTCCCCGACGTTAGCCACCGGCTGTTCGCTGCCGCCCAGACACCCCGGCAGAACGGCCGCCAGAACCAAGGCGATTGCTGACCTCCCAACCCGCAAAAATCGAGTTTTCATAATGTTGCTCCGCCTGGTTGTGCCCCATCCGTTACCCGAGCTTTTTATCTCTTCCTAGCCTCGCGAACGTCGGCCACTGCGCCAAGCAAAAACTACTTGCACCATCGACTCAGAACCAGCAACGGTTATTCATTTGAGTCAATTACCTTATATCACACAGTACCAGAGCAAGTTAGCTCAAGCCCAGGGGCCACAATGCAGGAAGTCCGGCGCTTTCAACAGTAGAATCCCGGTCGACTGACCCTGCTCTGGTCGAGGGGATGCACGTTTCGGGTTGGGGGGTTGCGCCGAGTGCCTTTGTGCGTCAGCCCCACTCCCCACTCGACTCCCGTCTCGCAACCGCTTAATCTGGGTCAGCATGATTCAACGCTATTCACGTCCCGCCATGCGGGCGATCTGGACCGACGAAAACAAACTCCGCATCTGGCTGCAAATCGAGTTGCTCGCCAGTGAAGCGCTCGTCAAGCAAGGCATTGTGCCCAAGACAGACTTCGCGAAAATGAAAAAGGGGGCGGACCGCTGCTTTGCCGACACCCAGGCCCTGACCGAACGCGCGAAAGAACTCGAGAAAACGCTCAACCACGACGTCATCGGGTTCACCACCGCCGTCGCCGAACAGATCAATCACGACGCCAGTCGCTGGCTGCACTTTGGCCTGACCAGCAGCGACATTGGCGACACGGCTTTCGCGGTGCAAATGACGCAGAGCGCGGACATCTTAATTGCTGACGTCAAGGCATTGCTGCCCGTCATTGCCCGGCGCGCGAAGGAGCACAAGTTCACGCCGTGCATTGGCCGCAGTCACGGCATTCACGGGGAACCCACCACGTTCGGTTTAAAAATGGCGCTGATGCACGATGAATTTGGCCGCGCCTTGGAACGCCTTGAACGCGCCCGCCAGATTGTGGCCATTGGCAAGCTGTCCGGTGCCGTGGGCACCAACGCGCATCTCTCGCCCAGCGTGGAAGCCCACGTCTGTCAAAAACTCGGCTTGAAGCCCGCGCCCATCGCCACCCAGGTGGTGCAGCGCGACATTCACGCCGAGTTCATGCAAACCCTGGCCCTCGTCGCCGCGAGCATTGAACGCTGGGCGGTGGAGTTCCGCCATCTGCAACGCACCGAAGTGCTCGAAGCCGAAGAGCCGTTTACGGTCGGGCAAAAAGGCAGCAGCGCCATGCCACACAAGCGGAATCCCATCACCTGGGAGCGGCTCACCGGCCTCGCGCGCGTGATCCGCGGGAACGCCGTGGCCGCGCTGGAAAACGTCGCCCTCTGGCATGAGCGCGACATCAGCCACAGCAGCGTCGAGCGCATCATCTTCCCCGATTCCTGCACGCTGCTCGACTACATGTTCGGCCTGCTCACGCGCCTGATGGACGGCCTGCTGGTCTACCCCGAGAACATGCGCAAGAACCTCGGCCTGAGCCTCGGCATGTGGAACAGCCAGACCGTTCTGCTCGCCCTCATCCGCAAGGGCCTGACCCGCGAGGACGCCTATTCGCTCGTTCAGCGCAACGCCATGAAGACCTGGGAGGTGAAGCACGCCGGCCGCGACGACGCTGATTTCTTGGAAGTGCTGCGGTCGGATGCCGAGGTCGCCGCCCACTTCGCACCCGGTGAGCTCGAGAAGCTGTGCTCCATCGAGTTCCACCTGAAAGAAGTGGAGAACCGGTTCCAGAAGCTCGGCCTTTGAGCCGGGACGATGCGGCTGGGGCGCTGGCGGTATCGTCCGCGAGCGCCACCGAGGTCCAGGGCATGGGGGCCTGAGCCATCAGGGCACCCGCCTCGTCCAGCGGGCGGCCAGTTCTGGCCTGCGGCGCGGATATCAGCCGCTTCGGGTGCGGCCGGCTCGTATCAACCTGCGGGCCTGCGGCGGAAGAAATCGCCTTGTCATCCGCCCGCGAGGATCCGTTCCGCCGCTTGGCGGACGCTGGCCGCCAGCTCCGGCGGGGCGAGCACCTTGGCGGCGCCGCCCCATCCCAGCACCCAGCGCTCGACTTCCTGCAGGCTTCCGAGCTTTAGGCGCAGCTCGACCTCGCCGCCCGGGAGCTCGATCAGCTCCTGCGACGGATGCCACCGCTTCTCGCGGATGTAGTCGGCCACACGCTCGGCGAAGCGCAGCACCACGGCGTAGTCGCCTTCCTTGGAGTGGATGCCGAAGCTGTCGCGCAGTTGACGCTCCAGCGCGAACTTCGCCGGCCGCGTGAATGTCTTGCCGGTCGGCGTCGCCTCGACGATGCGGGCGGGGACGAAGGTGCGGAGGTCCTTCCTCAGATGGTCGTAGGCGAAGAGGTACCAATCACCGTTCACGTTCGCCAGATGGTACGGGTCGATGACGCGCTGCTCGGGGGAGCGGGCGCCAGGTTTGCGGTAGCTCAGGGTGAGCTGGCGGCACTTCTGCATGGCGAGGGCGAGGGTGTCCATCACCGGGAGGTTCAGCACCGGCTCGGCCGTGGTGCGGAAGGAGATGGTCTGCTCCCACTCGGCGAGATTGAGCGACACGGTGTCGGGTAGCGATCGGGCGAGCTTGCGGAAGGCGCCGGCGAGCCGCTTCTCGAAGGGCGTGCCGCGATACTGGTGGAGCGATTTCTCGGCGACGAGCAACGCGAAGAGCTCGCCCTCGCTGATCTGCAGCGTGGGGAACGACTCGACCTCCTCGGTGTACCGGTAGCCGTTGGCCGACGCGACGTACTCGAGCGGCAGGTTCATCCGGTCGCGCATGAACTCGAGGTCGCGCTGGATGGTCTTGGTGGTGACCTCCAGCTCGCGCGCCATCGTGGTGGCGTTCGGGTTCTTCCTGGCTGCGATGAGCGCGTGGATCCGCATCATCCGCTCCAGAGGAGGACGGGTGTTGGGCATCTCTTTGGACGACGAGGTCGAGCGCTTCACGCGGCGGAGGATGCGGAGGTCCGTCGTGGTGCAAAGCGGAAAGGTTCGACCGTCGCGAGCCGCGCACGCCGCGGCCGGGCCGAAGAACGTTTTGCAAAATACCGCCGAGGCCACCAGCTTCCGCGCCCATGGATTCCGCCGACAAGATGCTGTCTCTCGCCGCGCTGTCCGCGTGGCGCGAGGCGTTGCGCGCGTCCGGACGCCGCTTGGTCGTCACCAACGGCGTGTTCGACCTGCTGCACACGGGCCACGTCACCTATCTCGAGGGCGCGCGGAGCCAGGGCGACGCATTGCTCATCGGCGTGAACGGCGACGACAGCGTCCGTCAGCTCAAGGGCCCGTCGCGTCCGCTCAATCCCGAGACGGATCGAGCCCGCGTGCTGGCCGGCCTGGGCTGCGTGGATGCCACCTGCATCTTCCCCGAGATGCGGGCCGTGAATTTCCTGTCCGTCGCGCGGCCCGACATCTACGTGAAGGGCGGCGACTACACGCTCGACACCATCGACCCGGACGAGCGCCGCGCCGTCGAAAGCCACGGCGGCCGCATCATCTTCATCCCGTTCGTGCCGGGCAGATCCACCACCGGCCTCGTCGCCAAGATCCAACGTCTTTGATCCATGAGTGAACCCGTCTCCCCGCTCGCCCCCTTGGGCAACGCGATGGTCCGCGACCTGAAATCCCGCGCCCAACGTCTCGACGCCGTGCTGAAGGTCGGCAAGGCCGGCCTCACCGACGCCTTTTTCAAGTCCCTCGACCAAGCCCTCACCGACCATGAATTGGTGAAGGTGAAGTTCGCCGACCACAAGGACCAGCGGAAGGTGCTCGCGCCGCAGCTCGCTGAGCGCAGCGGCAGCCACTTGGTCACGCTCATCGGCAACGTCGTCGTGCTCTTCCGCCGCCGCCCGACCGCTCCGGTCGCGTCCGCGGCGGAGGTCTGACGCACGGCTGGCGGGGCGCGGAAGGACGGCGGAAGCGGTGAAGCGGCACCGGTGCTTCCCGCTGCGGGGACGTCCTGATAGGTTTGGCGGCCATGAAGCCGTTGCTCCGCACGCTCGTCTGGCTGGCCGTCGCCGGCCTCGGGGCGTCCGCCTACTTCGTCCTCGCCACACGGCGCGGCGAACCGATCTCGTCCGCCTATCTCGTCATCGCCGCGGTCTGCACCTACGCGATCGGCTACCGCTTCTACTCCGCTTGGCTCGCGGCCAAGGTGCTCATGCTGGACGACCGCCGCGCGACGCCCTGCGAGGTCCACGAGGACGGCCATGATTTCGTCCGCACCGACAAGTGGATCGTCTTCGGCCACCACTTCGCCGCCATCTCCGGACCGGGCCCGTTGGTCGGGCCGGTGCTCGCGGCTCAGTTCGGCTATCTGCCCAGCGCCCTGTGGATCCTCATCGGCGTGGTGCTCGGCGGCGCGGTGCAGGACCTCGTCATCCTCGTCTCCTCGATGCGGCGGGACGGCAAATCGCTGGGACAAATGGTGCGCGAGGAGTTGAACGGCTTTGCCGGCGGGCTCGCCCTGGTGGCCATCCTGATGATCATGGTGATCCTGCTGGCGGTGCTGGCGGTCATCGTGGTCAACGCGCTCGCGGAGAGCCCTTGGGGCGTCTTCACGGTCGGGGCGACGATCCCCATCGCGATGCTGATGGGCGGCTATCTGCGCTGGTTCCGCGCGGGCCGGACGCTCGAGGCATCCGTCATCGGCGTGGCGCTGCTGCTCGGATCCGTCTGGGGCGGACAATACGTCCACAGCCATCCTGACGCCGCGAAGCTGTTCACCTTCGGTGCCGAGCCGCTGGCGTGGGGGATCATCGCATACGGTATCGCGGCGTCGGTTCTTCCGGTGTGGCTGCTGCTCGCGCCGCGTGATTACCTGAGCACGTTCATGAAGCTCGGGACGATCATCGCCCTCGCGCTCGGAGTGCTGCTGGTGCTGCCGGTGCTGCACATGCCGGCGGTGACGAAGTTCGCCGACGGTTCCGGGCCGGTCGTGCCGGGCAAGCTCTTCCCGTTCTGTTTCATCACCATCGCCTGCGGCGCGATCAGCGGCTTCCACGCGCTCATCGGCAGCGGCATCACGCCCAAGATCATCACCCGCGAGAGCCATGCGCGGCCGATCGGCTACGGCGCGATGTGCCTCGAATCGCTCGTGGCCATCATGGCGTTGGTCGCGGCCTGCACGCTGGATCCCGGCGTCTATCTGGCGATGAACATCAAGGGCATCGGACCCGACGCCGCGGCCATCGCGGCGGACACCGTCGCGAAGGTCGCCGCCACGGGCTTCAGCGTGGATCCGGCGACGATGGCCGCGCTCGCCAAGGACGTTGGCGAGACGTCGCTCTACGGCCGCACCGGCGGTGCGGCCACGCTCGCGGTTGGCATGGCGAGCATCTTCTCCAAGCTCACGCACGGCCGCTGGCTCGACCTCTGGTACCACTTCGCCATCATGTTCGAGGCGTTGTTCATCCTGACGACGCTCGATGCCGGCACGCGCGTGGGACGGTATCTGCTCCAAGATTTCCTCGGCCATGTCTGGAAACCGCTCGGGAACACGAAATCGGTCTTCGCCAGCATCGTCGCCACGGTGTTGATCGTGGCGGGCTGGGGCTTCGTGCTCATCAGCGCGGTGCGGAACCCCGACGGCGGCACCAAGGCGCTGTGGCCCATCTTCGGCATCGCCAACCAGCTGCTCGCCGCCATCGCGCTCTGCCTCGCGACGACGATCCTGCTGAAGACCGGGTTGCGAGGGGGGGCAATGTCCGAGGCCCGAGGCCCGAGGTCGGCGAAGCTCGCGCTCGTCACGTTGATCCCCTTGGTCTGGCTGCTGACGGTCACCGGCACGGCGGGGTGGCAGAAGATGTTCCACGAGTCGCCGCGCATCGGGTTCCGCGCGGCCTTGGCCGTGGCGGAGGAGAAGCGGCCCGCGATCGAGGCGGCGTGGGCCGCGGCAAAGGTGGGCGGCGACGCCGTGGTCCTCAAGAAGACGGAGGCCGCGGCGAAGGCGAACCGGCTGGCGCGGTTCAGCAACCGTTTCGATCTCGCCATCACCGGGCTCTTCCTCGCCTTCGCCGCCGCGATGGTGGTCGTGTCCGTTCGGGAATGGCTGCTGTTGCTGCTGGGCCACAAGGTCGCGGTGCTGCGCGAGACGGATCCCGTGTGGTTGCCCGACCACGTGTTGCGGGCGGACCGGGCCGGCGCCGCGCTCGGCGTCACCGCGCTGGCCTTCGCGCTGCTCAAGGAATGGTCCGGAGAGAGCGCCGTCGATCGCGCCCAAGCGGCCGCCTGCGTCTGCGCCGTCCCGGCGACGCCGCGGGTGTTGATCGACATCCCGGAGGTCCGCGCTCCGCTCGACGCCGCTGCCCGGGAGCGGGCCTACGTCGCCGCCGCCGAGCATCGCTTCGAAGGAATCAACCGCTGTTGCTGAAGCGAGGTCGACAGCCATCCATCCATCCGATCGGACCTCGCCCCGTAGACGCTTTCTCCCTGCGATGATCGTCCTCTCCAACCGCCAGCGCACCCGTCGCGTGGACACCAAAGCGCTCCGGGCGCTGGCCGTCGCGGTGCTGGACCACCTCGGCCTCGACGCGGAGGTCGGCATCCACCTGGTTTCCGCACGGGAGATGGCGAAGGTGAACTGGGATTTCCTGCGGCACGAAGGCTCGACCGACGTCATCACCTTCG
>JANXMD010000100.1 GCA_025354845.1 Verrucomicrobiota bacterium
GGCCCCCAATGGGTGATCCCACCCTCCTGGCCACCAAAGATTGAGTCGAACGATCCGTCCGCGCGATGCCGCGTGATGTAGTCGCGTCCGTAGCCATCGAGGATGAAGAAGCCGCCATCGGGCAGATGCAGTGTCCATGAGGGACGATACTCTTCCTCCTTGGAGTACTTGCCGGTCTTCTCGGGCCAGCCCCACTCGCCCAACAACTCGCCCAACAACTCGCCAGAAGGAGTCGCCTTGAAAACGCGATGCCGTTTCAAATCGGTGAAATACAGGACCTCGCGTCCCGCGTCCTCCACCAGCGAGAGCCCGTGTGCCCCGGGATACGACGTGCCCCACTTATGCAGCAGGCGCCCCTGCGGATCGTAGACAATGACGTTGTTTTTTGGCTCGTCGGTAAGGAGCAAGAGGTTCCCCGCGCGATCGCAAACGATTCCATGGCAGTTATCCACCGGCGTCGACTCGCCCAGCTGCCCCCAACCCGGCACCACGCGATAGCGAAAGTTCCCCTGCCCCACCACCGCGCCCGTCGCCGCCCCGCGGACAATCCAGGGAACTCCAGCGACCGCCGCAGCGGACCGAGTCAAAAAAGCACGTCGTTTCATGAGATCGGCGGGAGGAGAAGATTTAACCACAGATGGACACAGATAAACACAGATAGGAACACGGAAAGAGCGCAACAGAGAAATGCAGGCAGCCTAGCGGTGCGCTGCTTCTCACTCTCGGCACAGCGTTGTCTTTCACATCTGTGTTTATCTGTGTCTCTGTGGTTAAATTCCCCTTCTCACAGATATTTCAGCAGCCAGGCTTCGGTGAGATCGAGCACGCGCTGCTCGTATCCCAGTTCGGGTTGGAACACGCGGAAGATGTGGTCGGCGCCACCCAGCACCAACGCCTCGCGCGGGCGCCCGGGAGCGGCGTTCAGCATCTCGACGTCACGCCGCGGTAGGAAATCTTCCGAGCCTCGAATGGAAAGCACGGAGCCGGGAAAACGGGCCAGCGACTGGTCGAGATCGTACCCGCGGAAGCTCTCGTAGAACTCCCGCTTGGTGTACACCGGTTTCCAACCCGGAACGTTGTCGCACCCGATGCCGTCGCGCATCGCAGCCTGCGCATCGGGACGAGTCATCAGGTAGTCGAGGACCTTTCCGCTGGGACTCGACCAAAGAACCAGCGTGCGAAACCAATCGGGATGACGCCCGCCGGTTTCAATCGCGGTGGCGGACCCCAGGCTGAATCCGACCACCCCGATGCGCTCAGAACGAACCCCCTCCTGCCGGAGGACAAAGGCACGCGCCGACACGGCATCGGCGAGGCGCGTCGTGAAGGTCGACTCGATGTTCGTCCGAGCCCGATCTCCTTCCCCGCGGAAGTTGATGCGCAGGCTAGCCACGCCGCGTTCCGAAAGCCGACCGGCGAGTTTCTTGTGCAGATCCCCTACCTCATCCATGTCCTGCGCGAGACCATGGAAGAGCAGCACCGTGCGCCCGTCCAATCCGGACGCCGGCCGATTCCAAGCCCCGGTCAGCCCGGGCGCCACCTCCACCTTTTGATCCGCCGACATCGCCACCAATGTTCCAAGCCAAAGCGCTCCCATCGAGAGAATCCAGTGTCCCATTCGCATTCCGGGACTACGCCACAGGATGACCTCAAATTGAACGCGAAACCGCACGGTTTCGCATTCGGATACGCCGCACTCACCCATTTAGATCCGGGTTGATCTGTGTTTTTTCTCTCCCCGACTTGAGACTTTCGACCTTCGACCTTCGACTCTAGCGTTCTTCCCGATGAAACTCCCCTCGCTCGAAGCCCCTTCCGGCCAGAACTGGAGTTGCCATGGATGCTCAAATTGTTGCCGGGGCGGACTGCTCATCACCTTGGACGGCGCGGATCGGCAGCGGATCGTGGATCAGAAGTGGACACCGGCTGAAGGTGTGGATCCGGACTCGATGATCGTTCCTCACGGTCGGGGATTTCGTCTGGGACACCAGGCCGATGGTGCCTGCGTGTTCCTCACGGCCGAGGGTCGATGTCGCATCCACGCACGTTTCGGTGAACCCGCGAAGCCTCTCGCCTGCCGGTTGTATCCGCTGACCTTTCATCCGGCAGGACCGCGCATCGCGGTGGGCGTGCGCTTTGATTGTCCCTCCGCCGTCCAAAACCGCGGGGCCGCCCTCTCCGCCCAACTCGAACCCCTGCGGCACCTAGCCACGTCCGCTCTGCAGGGCATGCCGGCGTCGGTTCCAGCACCTCCCGTGTTTTCAGGTCGACCCATCGAGTGGCAAGAGTTCCACCGGGTGCTGCGTCGTCTCGACGCGCTGATCGCGGGTACCGATGCTCCGTTGGCGCACCGGCTTGTCCGCGGACTTCACGCCCTGGCGGCTTTGGAGTCGGTGCCGCTCGACGCACTCAACGGACGGGATGCCGACCTGGCGATCGAGGCGACCTTCCGCCAGGCGCTCACCGCCGCCGCGGCTTCCACGCTGGACAATGCGAATTCCAGCCTCATGTCCCGAATCCTGCTCCGCCAGCAGGTCCTGGAACTGGCGCGCCGAACAACTGTCCGAAATCTTGAGCAGCCTCAGCGCTATCGGTGGTTCCTTTTGAAAGCCGCGTTCCAGTTTCTGACCGGAACCGGAAGGACACCCGACCTGGGCGAGGGCTTCGGCTCGGTGCCGTTCCGCACGGTGAATCGGGTCGCCGACTCCCGAACCGGGGAGTTCGATGCCCTGCTGACCCGCTACCTTCGCGTGAAGTTGCAGACGGTGTCCTGCTGCGGCGTGGGGTTTCATGGATTGTCGCTTCAGAACGGCTTCCGTGCCCTGGTACTCCAATACGCCGTGATCCGCTGGCTCGCCCGCTGGCATTCGGCGGCCGCCGGGCGGACCCAGCCGGAAACCGTGGATCTCGAAGCCGCTGTCCGAAGGGCCGATCATAACTGGGGACACGGCCGCAATCCGATGGCAGTGCTCCGGTTGCTGGTGCAACGTGGAGACCTCGGACGTCTGGCCCTCGACAAACGCATGCGGTCTTGAGTTTTCCCACGCGCTCGATTGACTCCCACGCGAAACACCCCTTCCCGAAATGAATCGTTCCTTCCTTCTCCTGAGTCTCGGATCCCTGACTGCCTTCAGCCCCTTGAGCTCCCGAGCAGCGGAGTCGACCGGTACCTATTATCCGACCCAGGCCCCGGCAGGGATCGCCGCATCCACCACCGCCGCGGCGAGGGCAGCTCAGGCCTTCCTCGACTCCCTCGACGACACCAAGCGATCCAAGGCCACCTTTGCCTACAACGACGACAAGCAACGCGCCAACTGGTCCAATCTGCCGGTCACCATGGTGCCGCGTGCCGGGGTGAAATTCGGCGAGTTGAACGCCGCCCAGCGCGAGAAGCTGCTCGCCCTTCTCGCGGCCACCTTTAGTCCCACCGGCTATCAGAAGCTGGTCGAGATCGTGAACGGCGACGAGGCCCTCAAATTCGCCCCGGGGAACCCGCCCAACTTGATGTTCGGAAGCGACGAGTTTTACGTCTCCTTCCTGGGCACGCCCTCCACGACGGCACCCTGGATGATGCAGTTCGGCGGACATCACCTGGCGATTAATGTCACGCTCGCCGGCGAGCGCGGGGTCCTGACTCCAAGCCTCACCGCCGCCCAGCCCGCCACCTACACGCTCAACGGAAAGACCATCCGGCCGTTGGGTGCCGAGAACGACCTCGCCTTCACACTTGTGAATTCGCTCACTCCCGAGCAAAAGAGCAGCGCCCTACTGGGATCAAAGTTCCGCGACCTCGTGCTGGGACCCGGGCAGGACGGCAAGAAGATCGCGCCGGAAGGGGTCAAGGTTTCCACCTTCAACGAGGCTCAAAAGAAGCAACTGGTTGAACTCGCGGACCAGTGGGTGGGCATCCTATGCGACGGCGTCGCCAAGGCCAAGCTAGCCGAGATTCGTGGACACTTGAACGAGACCTACTTCGCGTGGAGCGGTCCCACCACACCCGGCAGCGCGGCCTATTTCCGCATCCAGGGCCCGACGGTCCACATCGAGTATGCCCCGCAGAACTTGGGCGGCAATCCGCTGAACCACATCCACACCATCTACCGCGATCCCAGCAATGACTACGGGATCCAGTTCGGTGGCCGCTGACCGCTTGCAACGCGGGCTTCTGCTCCTGACCGCGGGCTTGGGTGTGGGACTCACGCCGAGTGCGCTCGCGCATCGTACCGACGAATACCTGCACGCCGCCTTCGTCGGCATCCGCCCCGCCGAAGTGGAACTCTACTTGTCGCTCACCCCGGGAGCCTCTGTCGCAGCCGCCGTTCTGGCCGAGATGGACACCGACCACGACGGGCGGATCTCCGAAGCCGAACAACGCACCTACGCCGAGTTCATCCTGAGCCGCCTTCGGCTCGACTTGGATGAGACGCCGAAGCAACCGCGGCTGAATTCCATTCGATTTCCAGAAATGGCCGCCCTCCAAGACGGTACGGGCGTCGTCGAACTGAGGGCGACCCTGTCGACCGCTCCGTTTTCCGCGGGATCACATCATCTGCGGCTGAGGAACCAACACACCAATCATACCACGGTCTACTTGGCCAACGCGCTCCAACCGGAAACCCGCGAAATCGAGATTCTGCGTCAAACCCGCGACCTCACCCAGAGCGACCTGCTCATCCAGTTCGCGGCCCATCCACTCCAATCGGGTCCGGTGGTTGCCCGCTCCAAGTCGAAACACCCCTGGCTCCCTTTGGCGGTCGCCCTGATTCTGGCCCTCGCCCTCATCCCCGCCCTCCGCGCCCAACCGAAACGTTCTTCCAGGACATAGCTCAACTTCCGGAGCACCGTTATCCTGCCGGCGAGTGGGATTGAACGGCTTTATGTTTTGGGTTCATGTTAGAGGCTTGGGGCGGTCTAGGTGAATCAAAGCCCGCGTGGTTTAACGTGGCGTTTGCGCTGCAGCAGACCCCACCATCGCGCTCTGCTTGCCGTTCATGCGTACTGTGGGAGAGGTCGCCACGCTTGGGGGCATTCGGCGTAACCGCTTCCCCGAATCAACGTTCCTATGTCGAACCATTACCGCAGGTGGAAGCATGCACTGGTCTTCCCAATCGCGATCCTCGCATTGTTCTTAATGAGGGGAGAACCCGAGAATTCCGTCCGATGGAAGGCTGGCATCGGCCTCGCCGTATTGTTTGGAGTCGCCTATCTTGCCGAGGAGATTGTTTGGATCGCTCAGAATCGAGGTCGACCGTGTGTGCAGTGTGGACGGAGAATCCAAGTCAGGCCGTTCACTCTCCGTATCCGGTGTCCTCACTGCGGGAACTCCGAATAGGTGCAACGAAGGTGCCCAAGCGCCTCGGGACACCGGGCCGACGTTTCGAAAGATTCCGCCCCAACCGGGACCGCGAACGGCAGTGGGCCGTCGCGGTTTCCATCGGCACGTCTCGTCATCGTCTTCGCTGAACTTGGACCGTTGATCCCTGATGCGTTCATTCAAACCGGATCCCGCTTCACTGTCACCGGGCGGCGATGACACACGAAAAAAGCCACCAACGGAATTACCGCGGTGGCTCTGAAGCGAAACGCCTTGGACTCGTTTCAGCGTGCGCTGCGACGACGCCAGACAACCAGGCCCAGAAGCGCGGCACCGGTGAACACGGCGTATTCAGAGGGTTCAGGAATCGGTGACACCGTGAAGGTCACGTTATCAAAGCCGAAGAAAGAGGATCCCGCTCCCAAGGAAGATGTCTGCTCCCATTGGACCGCAAGGTTGTCGCCAGAAACGCTTCCGCCCGTGTTAAACACTTGGCTCACCGCTACGGACAGACTGCCGTCGGTTAGGTTTCCAGCGTAGGCGATCGTCCCGCTGGCCGCAGTCCCCAAGCCGGTAAAGATGCCACCGTTTACCGTGCCGAGCTGAAACGAGTAGCCGCTATTGCCACCGACAATGACCGAGATGTATCCCATCTGGAGTGTCAGCGTGTAGGTGGAGTTCGCCAAAATCGGCGTGGTGGTGTCGAATTCGACCCGGTAATTGACGTACGGCTGATCTCCGATCAACGCGCCATTGCCGAGGGAGGCGTCGTAGATCAACGCACTGGTCAAGTTCAATCCCGAGATGCTCCTCCAGCCCAAGCTGGGCAATTGGTTCTGCACGCCGGTCTCGAAAGTGCTGGCGCCGCTTGCGCCATCCAAGACGTCGATAAACGACTGTGCATCAAGTGTCGAACAGCCCAAAACGGCTGCCGCCAACAGTGGCCCGGTGGTCACGGACCGGTGATTTAGGTAATGATGGTAATTCATAGCTTGTTTGCCGCTTCTCCCCCCAGAACCGCAAGAGCACCGGAGAATTTTACCCCGGTTTGACTCCACCCGCACTTTCCCCTGATACCTAGGGATGGCTCCTAAGACAAGGGTTTTCCGGGAACCGTCGGACAGCCAAATTCCGCTCGATGAATTGCTTCTCAACGACCGCGGCGGCGTCCTTTGGCGCATCGTGGAACAACCGAGAGGGTTGGGCGCCCTGTCATGAAAGCGGGTCTTCGGACGGCTTCCAGCTGAAGGTCGGACTACTTGACTACCATAAGCTCCACCGAAAGAAACCACGCGGGAAAAATCCACGCCCATCGACTTTCGTATCCGGCTGGCCAGCGGTTTGCCAGGCGATGAACGAGTTTGTTGCAAAGGGTCGGGGCAAAGATGATGTCTCGCCGAACGATCTTGAATCCGTCACTCCCGTAGAAGTTAAACGGGTGACCGGCAGTGTAGTAGTCCCACGAATAATAGCTGAGATGGTGTCGATGCGTGGGATCGACGAAGGAGTTAAAGCACGAAAAGTGAGGCGTCGTCAGATGAACCGTGGCCCCAGGTCGGCCAATTCTCCAAATCTCACGAAAGAGCGCCGGTAGATTTTCGATGTGCTCGACCACGTCGTAGGCGCAGATCTCAGTGAATGACGAGTCGGCAAACGGATACGGAAACTGATTGAGGTCGTGAACCACATCCGGATTCACCGCGGCAACCACATCAACGTTGACGTGATCAGGCAGCGGTTTAAGGCCACATCCCAAATTAAGCTTGGTGAGGGCTGAGAGCTTCGTTGGACTCATTCCCACCCTCGCTACTGGGATCCCGGAGCCATGGCAAGCGTTGTTCCGAATCAAAACAACGCACCAAGCCGACGTCGATTCGAGCCTCGTCGCCGGCCCAGGCTAGGGTGGGAATCCCCCCCTTGGGCGAGCAGGAAGTGTATTTCGGGTTCCTTCTCTATCGCACCCGGTATTAAGTCGGCACCCGTTGGTTGCATGAATCGAACGCGGCGGTGGCCAACCCAAGGCCGCTTTTTTGGAAGGGGAGGAAAGTCAAAAACCCAAAGTTTCGGACTCTTGCCTGCTTCCTTTTGCCTTTTGCCTTCGCACGCTCAGGCGTGCGTATGCGTGTGCGTGTGCGTGTGGGCGATCCCGGTTGCGTGCTGCCACGCGTGGAGAATGTGATCGACGATCGCCTCCACCGCGACGCCATTGCGGACTTGGGCAAATAAGAACGGGCCGTTGCCACGCATCTTCATCGAGTCGCGGGCCATCATGTCGAGATCGGCGCCGACCGCGGCGGCGAGGTCGGTCTTGTTAATCACCAGAAGATCACTCTGGGTGATCCCGGGACCACCCTTGCGGGGGATCTTATCACCGCCGGAAACGTCGATGACCTGGATGGTGAAGTCCGCCAATTCACGACTAAAACACGCGGCAAGGTTGTCCCCGCCCGATTCGAGCAGCAGCACGTCGGGATGGAAGAGGCGGTGCAGTTCCTCGAGGGCGAGCAGATTGGCCGAGATGTCTTCACGGATCGCGGCGTGGGGACAGCCGCCGGTCTCTACAGCCCGGATGCGTTCCGGCGCGAGCGCCTGATTGCGAACCAGGAACTCGCCGTCCTCACGGGTGAAAATGTCGTTCGTAACGGCCGTTACGCTGAGGCGATCCTTCAGCGCCCGGCACAATTGCAGCATCAATGCCGTCTTGCCGCTGCCCACCGGACCGCCGACACCGACGGTGAAGGCCCGCTGCTTGAAATCGCGATCCAGTGGTTGCTCACGCTCGTGGAAATGGCCCGGGTGCTCCATCAACTCATGCGTGTGCCCGTGGCCATGACCGGGATCGTCGCCATGCGAATGGCTGTGTCCGTGAGAATGAGAGTGCGTCGGCGAAGTGGCCATGGTCGTAACGATGAGTTTTCGGGGAGAGTGTAACCACAGATGGACACAGATTCACACAGATAGGAACCGGAAGAGATCGTTGGCTAAGCCGGAACGATTCAGAAGGAAGATGGAATGAGGCGTTGAAATGGGGTGAGGCGGGCGGGTTAGGCGGCGAGGGATGCAAC
>JANXMD010000102.1 GCA_025354845.1 Verrucomicrobiota bacterium
TGCAGGCACCGCGATGCTCCGCGGCAAACGGCGTGGGTTGTTGCGCAACGTCTGCGTGGCGCTGGGAAATGTCGGAACCTTGGAATGCCTGCCGGCGTTAAGGCGGGCGGCCGCCGATCCCGAGCCCCTGGTGGCGAGTCATGCCGCCTGGGCCATCCGGCAAATCGAATCGCGCAACGCTGCAATCTTGGACCGCGGTGACGAGTTCAGCTCAGAGCCTGACTGAAAATTCGGAAGGGTCCTGTTGTTGAGGAACAGGTTGGATGGCGAGGTGCGACGAGGGAGCAGCCCTTTGAGGCTGTGACCGAGGAGCAATCCCGCAGGTGCGGGACCAGCCGGCGTTTTCCTCGACAACCCTCCGGGCGGCAGTTCTTTTGTCTTCTGCCTTCGTTGACTCGGTCCTTACAGCCCACTGCGGGGATGCTCGGACTTCGTCGCCTCGGCAGAAGACAAAATCTCTTGCCGCAGGACCCTTCCCAATTTTCAGTCAGGCTCTAAGGTCCGCCGTCCCGTGAAGGCCCTACTCGAAACCGCCGATCGAAAGACGCAGCGCGCGTACCTCATCGGCGTGGAACTCAAATCGCGCTCGGCATGGGATGTCCGTGATTCCCTCGACGAACTCACCGAGCTGGCCACCACGGCCGGCGCCGAGGTGGTGGGGGATGGCTTTCAGAAGCTCGATTCCCCGCATCCCGCCACCTACATCGGCAGCGGCAAAGCCGGTGATTTCGCCGCTCAGTGCAAGGAATTGGGGGTGGATACGGTGGTGTTCGACGACGAGCTGTCCGGAGCGCAGGGGCGCAACCTGGAAAAAATCTTCGAGTGCAAGATCCTCGATCGCACCTCGCTCATTCTGGAGATCTTCGCGCAGCGCGCCCGCACGCGTGAGGGCAAGCTGCAGGTGGAGCTGGCCCAACTGGAGTACCTGAGACCGCGGCTGACGCGCTTCTGGACCCATTTGTCGCGTCAGCGCGGGTCCACCGGATCCATCGGTGGTGAGGGCGAATCGCAGCTGGAAGCCGACCGGCGCAAGATTTCCGAGCGCATCCTCAAGATTCGCGAGGAGCTGGAGATTGTTCAGAAGCAGCGCACCACCCAGCGCGCCGGTCGTCAGCGCCATCAATGGCCGCTGGCCTCAATTGTCGGCTACACCAACGCCGGCAAATCCACGCTGCTCAACGCCCTCACCGGCGCGCAGACCCTCGCCGAGGACAAGTTGTTCGCCACGCTGGATCCGACCACCCGACGGCTGCGGCTGCCGACCAATCAGAACGTCCTGCTCAGCGACACCGTGGGGTTCATCCGAAAGCTCCCGCACGGCCTGGTGGAGGCCTTCAAGGCGACGCTTGAGGAAGTGGTGGAGGCGGAATTGCTGGTGCATGTCGTCGATGCCAGCCATCCCCACGCCAAGGAGCATATCGATGCGGTCAACGAGGTGCTTCGTGAAATTGGCGCCGGCGAGAAGCCGACGCTGATGGTGTTCAACAAGGTGGACCGCGAGGCGGGCGCCGCCGGGGCATCGCGTTTGGCGCCGTTGTTCGCCAAGTCGGTGGGTCTTTCTGCCAAATCGGGCCTCGGATTCCCCGAGCTGATGGCCGACCTGGGGCTCATGCTCAGGCCAATCCGTGACTTTCTGGCCCTGGAGGTACCGCACGACGCCCCTCAGGTCATCGCCCGCCTTCACGCCGTCGGTCAGGTGGTTGAACGTGACTACAGCGGCGAGCGCGCCCGTTTCCGGGTGCGGATTCCGCCGCATCTCCGGGCTGAATTCGCGGAGTATATCGTCGAAGAAGCGGCCTGAGGTGGACACGGATTGGACCCGAATACGGAGAGGATCCGGGTGCTCTGGTCTGACTCATTTTCTCCCTCTTAATCGTAATCGTACTCTTAATCCTACTCTTCAAGATCGAGAATCAAGCCGACTTGGAGTGCCGAGAGAGGGAGTACGATTAAGAGTACGATTAAGAGTACGAAGTGCGTGTCGGGCCCGCCGTTCATCCGTGAGAATCCGTGAAATCCGTGTCACCCCCTCCCCGGGATGCGGGAGTGTTCGCGGCTTGACCGCATTTGTCTGAATCCGAGACGCTGTGCCGCGTCATTCCCATCCTGATATGAATTCCTCGCAGCCAGTCATTCCCACCCGGCGCGATTTCCTCCGGGCTTCCTCCACTGCGGCCGCCTTTGCATTCGCGGCCCCGGGCCTCCTGATCCGCGAATCCGCGTTTGCCGCCAACGGCGACACCCTCAAGGTGGGTCTCGTCGGCTGCGGCGGCCGCGGCACCGGTGCCGCGGGGAACGCCCTAACCGCCGATCCCAACATCGTCCTCACCGCTGTCGGTGACGCCTTCGCCGACCAGGCCAAAAACTCGATCCGCGGCCTCAAGGAGCAGTTCGGCAATCGTGTCCAGGTCACCGAGGATTCCACCTTCGTCGGTCTGGATGCCTACAAGAAGGTCATCGACCAGGTGGACGTGATCCTACTAGCCACGCCTCCGGGCTTCCGTCCGCTCCACCTCCGCTATGCCGTGGAGAAGAACAAACACATCTTCTGCGAGAAGCCGGTGGCCACCGACCCCGCGGGCATCCGTCACGTGATGGAATCGGTCCGCATGGCCAAGGAGAAGAAGCTGCACTTCGTCTGCGGTTTCTGCTGGCGTTCCGATCTGCCCCGCCGCGCGGTCTACGAGCAGATTCACAATGGGACCCTGGGCGAGGTTAAGTCCGTGTACGGCACCTACCTTACCGGCCCGGTGAAGCCCATGCCCGCCGCCGCAACCCGCAAGCCCGGCATCGGCGACCTTGAGTGGCAGTTGCGCAACTGGATGAACTTCTCCTGGCTGGCCGGCGACGGATTCGTCGAACAGTGCATTCACACCGTGGACAAGCTGGCTTGGTGCATGCACGACCAGCCTCCGATCAAGTGCACCGCCACCGGTGGCCGCATGCTTCCGAACAACGAGGGCAACATCTATGACCACATGACCGTGGTGTACGAATACGCCAACGGAGTCCGCGGTGTCGTTGCCCAGCGCCAGATCCCCGGCTGCTACAACGACAATTCCGATTACATCGTTGGCACCAAGGGCTACGCCACCTCCGGTTGGAGCAATCCGACCATTCGTGGAGAGAACAACTGGCGTTACAAGGCCGAGGGCAAAGCCCGCGACATGTACGTCATTGAACACGAAGAGCTCTTCGCCAGCATCCGCGGTGGTAAGTACCGCTTCGATGGTGACTGGCTCGCCTCGAGCTGCCTCCAGGGAATCATGGGCAGACTGGCCGCCTACACCGGCAAGGAAATCACGTGGGAGGACGCGTTGAACTCGCCGGAGAATTTGCATCCGGATGGGGAGTTCTCCTGGGATATGAAGGTTCCGTTCATGACCCTTCCTATCCCGGGCAAGTACAACCCCGTCTGATTCCTTCGCTTCAAGGCCGCATCGCCCGCGATGCGGCCTTTTTGCTTTTCCGACTTTCCCGTACTCCAGTTTTTGCACCCCCACCGATCATGAATCGCCGATCCTTCCTCCAAACCGCCTCGCTTGCCGGGGGTCTCGTCGCCCTCGATACCGGCTGCACCACGGCAAGTACGGTCCCGAAGTCGCCGATTCCAAATTCCAAGGCTCAGCCCGGCCATCGCAAGATCCGCAAAGGCATCATGTGGGGGACCATCGGGGTGAAAGGTTCGGTGTTGGAGCGTGCCCAGGCGGTGAAGGCGGCGGGATTTGATGGGGTGGAACCGATGGGTGGCATGGATCAGGACGAAATGGTGCACGCCCTGGAGGCCACCGGACTGAAAGCCGGCAGCGTGTGCTGTCACACCCATTGGGCCAAGCCGCTCTCCGATCCGAATCCTGCGGTACGCGAAGCGGGACTCGAGGGGTTGCGTCTGTCGCTGCGAGATGCTCACCGCTACGGCGCCCCGTCGGTCCTGCTGGTGCCGGCGGTGGTGAACGACAAGGTGTCCTACGCCGACGCCTACGTCCGGTCGCAGAATGAAATTCGAAAGGTCATCCCTCTTGCCGAACAACTGGGCGTGAAGATCAGCAT
>JANXMD010000121.1 GCA_025354845.1 Verrucomicrobiota bacterium
GACGCCGAGGGGTGAAGCAATGCCCGTCCGTCCACCCGGCTCATCCGGAGATTCGCCCTACCGTTCGCTTCACCCGGTAGCGCGAGGCTCCCGCCGAGCGGGTGCGTAGACGGCGGGTAGAACGCCGCGGGGCGAGGTGGAGCCCGTCCGTCCACCCGGCTCATCCGGAGATTCGCCCTACCGATTGTGGCCAGAGAGGGGTCAAGGCATCGAAGCCACCCCTCCGGCCGACACCCCCCGCTTTTCTTGTCGGATTCCCCGGCCGGCCAGGTTTAATGAGGTGGTGAACGAAGACCTTCAATTGCTGCGGCAATACGCCACGGAGGGAAGTAAGACCGCGTTCCACGAGCTGGTAAATCGATACACCAATCTCGTCTTTTCCACGTCCCTTCGCCGGGTGCACGGGCGGTTGGAACTCGCCTCGGAGGTCGCCCAGCAAGTGTTTGTCGATCTTGCGCGCAAAGCAGGCCGCATTCCCTCCGGCACTCAGCTCGGTGGCTGGTTGCACCGGAATAGCGGGTACATCGCCACCACCACCCTTCGCGCGGAGTCGCGGCGTCCGGACCGCGAACCCGCGGGGCACGTGCTGGACGGCACCGGTCACAGCGGCGAATCCCTGATGGAGCTTCTGGGTTTCGAGCTCGACGCGGCACTCGATGAATTGCCGGAACACGACCTCGACGTGCTGGTCTTGCGCTATCTCAGCCGGCTGAATCTGCGCCGGGTCGGTGCCTTGCTGGAGTTGAGCGACGACGACGCGCACAAGCGGGTCATCCGCGCGCTGGAAAAACTCCGGCTTCTCTTTAGTCGTCGGGGACACACCGTTTCCCTGGTGGTGCTTGGCATCCTGTTGAGTGAGGCCGGAACCGGAACCGCGCCCCACGCGTTTGCCTCCGGAGCGACGGCCGCGGCGCTGGCCGTGGGACCTGTCGGTGTCGCAAACGCCCCTGTGGGTTCTGGCGCCGGCTCCGACTCCTTTTTCATGAAGCCCTCCAACGTCGCCCTGCTCGTCGTGCTCGCAATCGGACTCGCGGCGCCTCTGGTGTGGCAGCGGCGGCAAATTGAGCGTCTTACCGCGGACAACCAAGGCCTGGTGGAGGAGACTGCGCGAGTCCGACAGGAACGGGAAAAACTGACCACGGCCAACGACCGGCTGCGCGACGGAACGGAATCCGCCCGATCGACACGCGCCGAGCTCATGCGCTTGCGCGGAGAACTGGCGCGGGCGCGGGCGGAAACGGAGCAGGCTCGACGACTCGCTGAGGCTGCAGCCAAGGGATTGCCGGCCCCCGCGCAGCCCGTCACCCAGGACAACACCGGCGACCACTTCAAAGCCGCGTTGCGCGCAACCGTGCCGCCCGGAAGCTCGGTGCTCACCGGCGGATGGACCACAGGACCCGGCCGACGCGCGATCGTGTTGGTCACGCCCTCCGTGGGCGGCGACGACCCGGCCGCCGAACAGATTCTGATCGACACCCGGATCTACGAGGCCACCGAGGACCTGCTTTCGCGACTCGGCTATTCCGGATTCTTTCTCTCCGGATCGGATCTACGGAACTCCACTCTGACCGCCGACGAAACTACCGAGCTGACCACCTCGCTGGAAACCGACGGTGAATTGACGGTGATCTCCCACCCCCGAGTGATCACCACTGCCGGCAATGGCGCATCGGTTGCGTTTGGGTCCAGCGCCGAAAAAGGAATCCAGTTTGAGTTCATGCCGCGCAGTGCGGCCAATCGGGCGGTCGATCTTTCGTTGGAAGTGAAGACTATCGCCACCCCCCAAGCCGAGCCTGAACCCAAGCCGGTCAAATCCCCCTGAGACTGAGACGCCCCGTTGGCATCTTCAGCTTCGGGGCGGAATCCGTGGCGCTCCCGCCGAGTCTTTGAGTGAAAGATCAATCACCGGCCAGCGTGGGCCTTCCCTTTGACCCAAGAAAAGGCTGCCGGCAACGCGGAGGTGGAGCGCTTCAAAGACCTCGCCGTTGGCGCGAAAACGGGTTTCGGGTCCGGTGGAATTGTGCCACGCGCTGAATGCCGGGACCGTCCATTGGGTATCGACGAGGAACACCGGCTTTCCATCCGGCCTCCAGTAATGGTTCCGCTCGAAGTGGAGCGAATGCCGGAAGCCGGAGATCGCGACGAGGATTCCATGGGGTGCTGCGACAACCAGATTCTCGGCGATCCGACCTTCGATGTTGTGACCTGATATCCGCATCGCGGCGACCGAACGCGGGGGGGAGATCACGGTGTTGTGCGACACCTCGAGAGCCTGGATGCGGCTTCCCTCCTCAGTACCGATCTGAATTCCAGCGTAGCCAGACCCAGGAGCGCCGTCATTCCACGAGATGTTTCCGATGACGCGACACCCACGATCGACGTAGGCCGCGCCGGTGTAGGTATAAACGAGGAATCCGGCACCGTGGTTGTCGTGGGAATAATTCCACCGAAGGATCGAATCCTCGCATCCGGCATCGAGATCGAAGCCGCCGCCGTCACGAAGACAGGAACGGTTTCCAAACGATTCACACCGCTCAATCACCACACCTCGACACGCGTGGGCCCAGATTCCCACCGGGCCCCCACGATCGGATCGGCATTCCGCCCCGTTGCCCGAGGCCACGCATTCTCGAATTGCGCCACCATCCACCCCGTCGATCAGAATACCGCTGCCGGAATGCTGGCCCAACTGATCGGGATCGCCGGGATTCCCCACCGCATGGCAGCGTGCAATCACCACATTGGAATGCGGTCGCCGTGTCCGGCCGATTTGGTTGCCACCGTACACCATGATTCCCGCATAGCGGTTCCCACGGGCCGTGCACTCCTCGATCCGGATGCCGTCAAACCCCTGACGATGCTGGGCCGCGTCCACCATGATGCCATGCCAACCGAACCCGGTGGCCAGGCAATCCTGCATGACAATCCCCGGCACCGGCGCGTCGGACTCCTCGTTGCGGTCGCATCGGATGCCGTCCCCGCGACTCCCCTTGGAGGCCTTCAACGCCAGATGTGACAAGGTGATCCATCCCGTTTCGCGAACCAGGATCCCAGTTTCGACTCCGGGTCGAATCACCGCCTGACCGGAACCGTAGGTGGTGATGCGCGCGGGTGCCGCTTCGGTGCCGCCACCCGCCCGGTCGAGGGTCAGCGATCCCGAAAAGACGGCACCGCCCAGCAAGTGAATCGAATCGCCGGCGTGAAGACCGTGTTCAGCAATATGCCGGTTGACCCGCTCCAGGGACCGCCACGGATGATCCGGTGAACCACCGTCCGCCGCGTCGTTCCCACGAGGAGAGACAAACCAATTCCCCGCGATTGCCGCGTGGCCGGCAGTCCAAAGCCCGATGATCAGGACCTTCCACATACCCATCACTTCAGTGCGAGATACAAAAGAGGCGAGTCTTCATGGTGGGCCGCGAGCATGAACGGATTGGGGAACTGGGGCTACTCGGCAGTTGCCAATTTGGAGGGAATGCACATCAAGCCGCGGTCGCCGTCCTGGAACGAGTGCTTGCCCACACACCGTCTCGGCAGCCACCGTTCACGCCCGCAGGTATCGAACTCGGCCAAGGAGGTTTCGAATGCACCGGATCGGACTCTTTTTCGTGCTCTTCATTCTCGGCTGTTCCAAGAAAGCCGGAGTCACATTGCCGGATGGACGACAGGTCACCGTCGCCGCGGTAAGCTATGGAACCAATCATTCATCGAGGAATCCCACGTTCGGCGCCGCGGGCGACTTCGCTCTGGGCCACCTCTCTCCGAAAAACTGGCGCCTCATTCCCGAAGCTTGTCTTCCCGGTGCCAATTTCGATACCGAATTGCCGCGACTCGTGTTGTTTCTCCGGTCGCGCACGGGGGTGGATCCAACCCGCCCCCCGTTGGTATCGGTCACCGTTCCGTACTCAAGCCACCAGGTCGGTCATCTGGAAGAGCTCCATTCGTTGTCCGAATTCATATCGGGGACACACTATGCCGCATTGGTCGCCGATCTCTTCCCGCGACGGGCGAGGGAGCTGACCTTTGAAGTTCACAATGGCTACGACTACGACGGCGAGCGACGCGCGCTTCGGGGCGTCCCGAATCCAGTGCCCGCGCCTGGACCCTCGTGGAATCCCGATCTCCTTCCCGCGACTCAGAGCCGCGAGGGCGTGACCGTCACCCTGACCGATCTCTACGCCCGCGACGTCCCCGTCTTGGACGAGTGGACACGCCCGCGCAAGATCCCCGAACGCCAAACCCAGGTTGAAGCAGTGGTCGAAGACTCGAAACATCGGGCAGTCCCGGTTTTCCTTCAGCGACTTTCGGATCCCGGGGGCAATGTGCTGCTTCAACACGTCGGTCAACTCTATCGAGAAGCCATCTCCAGATTTGCCGGATCGCTCTTCGACGATGAACCCAGCTGGCGATTGGATCTGGAAACAGAGCTTCCAGAATCCCTGGACCCATCGCATCCGAACGATGAACGGTTTGTCTTGAAAGACCTGAAGGAGGAGCCGTCCACCAATTTGTCCGCTCCGCCTTATCCCATTCAGATCAGCCAGCGATTTCCCGAGTTGAAGATCACCCAACTCAACGCCTATGCCGGACAGAATCCGTCAATCGTGCTTTGGTTGGATCACCGGCCGAAGGGAGTGCGTGTCACCATCGTCGAGGCTCGTGACGAGACGGGACACGCGTGGATTCCGGAGATTCGCCGAACCTCCGACCGAGGACTCGGGGACGGAGAAGACCTCGCAGGCCGCGACGGCATCTACTATGGAATGCATCGACCGGGTTGGATCAACCTGGACCAGGTCGAGGCAAAGTCTCTGACCATCACGCTTCGTATCTTTCGGACCGCTGTGTTTACTTTCCACCCTCCTTCGAAATTCCGCCCCCCCGCACGATCTCTGGGGCTCCCCATGTCCGGACTGCGACCTGAACGCTGAGTTCCCCGCGCGGAATCAGTCCGGCGAGCGAATCCGGAGGACCTTCGGGGTCCCCGACACCTCGGTTTCCGTGACCTTTCCTCCGGGCCAGCGAACGCGCACGGTAGTTGCGTCTCCGAACAGCAGCACCTCCGGGGCGTCGACGGACCCCTGGCCGGAGCTTCCGTGAATCTCCTGGGCCGCGCCCCAGCCTGAAGGGGTTCGCCGTTGGACGACGGCACCAATGGCATTTGGATTTCCCTTTGGGCCCTGGAGCGTCACTCGAATTCCAGGGTTTCCCGAGTAGTTACGAAAGAGCCGAGTGGCGGCCCCGTTCTGCGTGTCCACCCAGTCCGGCCTTCCGTCCCGGTCGAAGTCGGCGATGGCGCACCCGCGTTGTTCTCCGTGAACCATCACGCCGGCCTCGCGCGCCGAGAGCGGACGAAATCCTCCGTGACCATCGCCGAGCAGCACCAAGCCCTGACCGGCGTCCGTACGCGGCCATTCCACACGCATCGCAAAGAAGTTCTGAGCCAGCAGCAGGTCCGCGTTCCCGTCGCCATCCACGTCGGCAACCGAGACGCCCTGCACCGGGGCCCATTGCGCGCGGGCCGGCAACTCGACGGCCTCGAAGTGGTCGCCGCGATTCAGCAACACCAGCGACGCCAGGGTCCGGGCGGTCACGACATGCGGCGTCACCGGCAGGGCCGCGACAACCCCGGCGATCGTTGCCTCACCAAACTCGGCGTGCGTTGGAAAGCGGTCTGCCAGCGCCGGAATCGCCTGGGTCAACGCGCGTCGGGATCGACGCGGCATCTCGGTCTTCAAATCCGCGGGGAAATAGGTCTCGATCAGATCGGTGGCCCCAGATCCGCCGAGATTGCCGGAGTAAAGCCGCAGTGGTTGCTCTGACGACGCGCGATATCCGGTGTTGGAGCCCCAGTTTCCGACCACAAGGTCCATCCGCCCATCGCCGTCGAAATCTCCCGCTGCCACGCCTCCCCACCAACCCGTGAGCTCGGACAGCGGCGCAACGCGGACCCGCCCACCTTCCGTGAGGTGAACCGGCGGATCCCACACCGAGAGACGCCCCGCCGCATTGCGAAAGATGCGAACGGGCCCCCACTCGCAGGCCAGCACCAACTCGGGAAAGCCATCGGCGTTGAGATCGGTCCAAACCGCGCCCGCCACCATTCCCACTCCGGCGAGAAGTTTCCCCGCCTCGGCGTCGGGCTTAAGCGAGCCATCTGCCTGCGTTCGGAAAAGTCGGGAGCCGGGAGCCGTGGGATACGCACCCGGCACGACTCGAGTGCCGACAAACAGATCCAGCCGCCCGTCCCCATCCACATCTGCCGAGGCGAGTGTTCCGAGGCTCGCTGAAGTCTCCGGAATCTCTGGAACGGGATTCACCTGCAACGCGCCACCCGCGGCGAGAGTGATCGCCACCACAGAGGACAACCGCTCCGGCGCAGTCTCGTAGTTGGCAACCGCAGCGAGCAGTGCGGGGCGCCCGTCAGGAAGCGTCCAGGCGGTCATGCCCAGCACGTCATCCGGTGCCACCCATTCGCTGGAGAGCACGTCAACGGTCTCATCTTCGCGGAACCGAAAGCCGCCAAGCTTTCCACCTCGGCCGGTGCCCACGATCAACTCCAGTCGCCCATCTCCATCGAGATCGACCCAGCCCACCTGCGGCCCGAGAGAACTGAGCTGTCGATGCAGCAGCGGTTGGCGCGCGAAGTCGTCGAAGAGCTCCTCGTGATGCGCGAAGTTCAGTGCCTTGGAGACATCCGCCAACAGGGGCCGCACCTTCTTGGGAGGGTCAACCGGTGTCGCCGGCTCGGCGCTCGACTCGTCGATTTCATATAGTTGCCCAGGAATCGCATGCGCGACGCGGGATCGGCGTCCGGACCGCCATGTCACCTCAATCTGCACTTCGGATGCCGTGCCCGTGGCAAAGGTTCGGATCACATCGTCTCCGGATAAATACCGTCCGCCAGAAATCAGCTCCTGCGTCTGGACCACCGGACCGCCAGTGACCCGGATGCGCGCATTGATGCCCCGAGTGTTCGGAGCCATTCCCCGTGCACGAACCGCGATGCGCGGTGCCGACGCCTCATTGCGATACAGCGCCGGCTCACCGTTCATGCAGTTGCAAACGAGGTCGAGATCCCCGTCCCCGTCCAAATCCGCCAGCGCGATTCCCTGGAAGAACGCCTGGTTGGTGAATCCCCAGGCTCCCTGCATGTCCTCGAAAGTGAGGTCCCGGCGATTTCGAAACGCTGAGATCGCAGAGGGAAAGGACGGGAAACGGAGCAGATTGGTCCCACCGAGCGTGCCCCCGGCACGGGCGTCGGTCTGGATGCGTTCGGTGGTGTCGCGATCCTGCACGTCGAACATCGCACCACTCGCCACCAGCAAATCCTCGTAGCCATCCAGATCGACATCGAGGAACACCGGTTGCCACGACCAATCGGTGGAGGCCACGCCGGCGTATTCCGCGAGTTCGCTCCAGGTGCCGTCCCCATTCCCACGATACAGCGTGTTGCGCGTGACCTCCGGTCGGTAGTCATAGCGACCCGGAATATTGGGAAGGAATCGGGCGCCGGTCAGCGACCGCATTCTCCGGGCGTGGGACCGCGGCGACATTTCCACGGTGATGAAATCCAGATTCCCATCGCGATCCAGGTCCGCGAAATCCACGCCCATTGATGAGAAGGCGAACTTGCGTACCGCCAGCCTCGACGCCTCGCGAAAGTGACCCTTCCCATCATTGAGCCAGACGCGATCGGGACTCTGAAAGTCGTTGCAGGTGTAGAGATCCGGGAACCCATCACCATTGATGTCGCGAATCTGCGCGCTGAGGCCGTAGTCGGCGGGCGGGGCCTTGGGCTTTCCCTGCTCGTCCAGGAAACGATCGGAATTCCAGGGCACAGCCGAGAAGCCCCCTTTGCCGTCGCCCAGGTACATTACGCCCACTTCGCCCACCTCTTCCAACTGATTGTTGACCACGCGAAGCCGATCGGCGAATGGCCCCTCCACCACCCACTGCCCGTTCACCTGTTTGATGCTCGCGCGACCGGGACCCGACTTCAGGATCGGCTGTGCCCCATAGTTCGCCACATACAGGTCAAGGGTCCCATTCCCATCGATGTCCCCGAGTGCCATCGACATGCTCCCGGTCTTCGAGGTGAGACCGGCCTTTACTGTATTCTCGGTGAAGTGGCCTGATCCGTCGTTGAGAAAGAGATGAACGCCGGTTCCCAGCGTCGAGACCAGGAGGTCGAGATCTCCGTCGCCATCGACGTCTTCGAACACGACACCGGTGGATGCCCATTGCGGACAGCCCACGCCGGCTTTTTCAGTGATGTCTTCGAAACGCCAACCACCCAAGTTGCGGTAGAGCCGGTTGGTTCCGTGAATGGCCGCAAAATAAAGATCGGGACTCCCGTCACCATCCACGTCGCCCACTGCGATGCCGGAACCGTTCGCCAGATTCTGATTTCGGGCGGCGGCCGATGCCGGGAGGGAGTTCTGGAACCGGATTCCACTCTCCGACGAGGGCACTCTGGCGAAACCCGTCGCGCCGTGGGAAGGGGGTGCAAGGGGCGTGATCCGATCCGCGGCCGTCAACGCCCAGAGGCCCGAGGCCTGCGCCAGGACGGCCAGCGCTCGGGCGATCGAACTTCGGGGGGGCACACGAGAGGCCTACCAGAACACCGGGCGGGAATCGCGCCAAAAAGAATTCGGAGCCGATGGTTCGACCCCCCCTGAAGTCTTGTGAACCCCAGAAGACTGTGGAGAGATTCTCCGCATACCCATGATTCGATACCCACTCAACCTCCGGATCCTGATGTTTACTTGGCTTGGGTTCGCCGTCGCTTTGTCCCTCCGCGGAGAGATTCCCGCCAGTTACAAAGGCGCTCCGTTCAACGACCCGTTCCACAAGACGGGGTCCGCCAATATCCCAGGGATCGTGCAGTGCGCCCTCTACGACCTCGGAGGTGAAGGCGTGGCCTACCACGACACCACGTCAACCAACGAAGGCAGCGCCGTGCTGAACCGGCAGATCACACCGCACAATCACCAGCGCGCGCACGCGGCCGACTACGTTTGGCATTTTCGCGAAAACGAAGGCGTGGACGTTTCCTTCGTAAAGGATTGGGCGGATCTAAATCACACCAATGCGGTGAGTCCCCCGATCAACCAGTTCTACATTGGTTGGACCTCGGACGGTGAGTGGGTGAACTACACCGTCCACGTCCGGGAACCCGGCACCTACGCCGTGAAATGCCTCTACGCCTATAACGAGAAGGAGGTCCATCGCGACACATCGGGGTCGCTGATTGGCCAAATTGGCTTCGATCTCAACGGGAAGCCGGTCGCGGAGTGCACGCTCCCACGCACGACGGCAGGATGGCACTTCTGGGATTACGGTCAGATCGCGACGATTCATTTCCCGGAGGCAGGCCCGCAATTGCTCACCTTCCACTACCGACGCGGCAACAACTGGGCCTACTTCGTCTTCGAGCGCGTCGACTCGAAGTGAGGGGTTAACCACAGAGCACAGATAAACACAGATGAAGGAGAGGCAAAGAAACGGGAATTGCGGAACTCGGGGCGAATGCGACGCGAAGTCTTTTCCGGCAGGGCTGCTCACCGGTTCCTATCTGTGTTTATCTGTGTCCATTGTGGTTGAAAAGGTGTCAACGGAATGAGGCCGTTCCCTCTCCGCGGGGATCTGCGGAGCCAGCCCAGGTCCCATCCAGACGCAACATCACAGCTTGCGCGGCACCCAGTGAGGATTCGACCACCACTCGATGCCCCCGGCGGCGCAGCTCGGCGAGGACCGGCTCACCCAATGCCTGCTCTGCACGCAGTTGATCGGGCTTCCACTGGTGATGGAATCGTGCCCCGGCCAGGGCCTCGCGCGGCCCTTTTTGGAAATCAATGGTTCGCAGGATGGCCAGCAGTGTCTGGCTGATGATGGTTGGTCCACCCGCTGCCCCCACACTCAACACCGGCCTGCCGTTCAACAGCACCAGCGTCGGACTCATGCTCGACAACGGTCGTTTGCGGGCCTCGATCGCATTGGCCTCGGCGCCCACCAGGCCAAAGAAATTCGGCACCCCGGGCTGAGCGGAGAAGTCGTCCATGTGGTTGTTCAGCACGATGCCCGTTCCCGGAATCACTACCTTGCTACCAAAACTGGTATTGATCGATGCCGTGCAAGCCACCCAGTTGCCGTCCACGTCCGCCGTGGAGAAGTGGGTGGTGTGACGGCGCCGCTCGCGCTCAAAGAAGTCGCTTTCCGCCTGAGGGGGCATCCCTGCCGCGACCCCTTCCGCCGCGCGGTCCATGCGAATCTGTTTGGCCAACCTCCCCGCGTAGTCCTTGGAAACCAGGCCGCGCGGTACGCGGGTGAACTCCGGATCGCCCAGCCACTTCGCCCGATCGGCGAAGGCGAGCTTCATCGCCTCAGTGACCACATGCACGAAATCCGCGGAGCCGTCGCCCATCGATTTGAGATCGAATCGCTCCAGCAGATTCAGAATCTCGATGACGTGCACACCGCCCGAGCTCGGTGGCGGAAAGCTGATGATTTCGTATCCACGATAGGTTCCTCGGACGGGCTGACGTTCCACCGGCTGATAGGCGGCAAAGTCGGCTGCGGTGAGAATGCCGCCATGGGCCTGTAGCCACGAGGCAGCTTGGGCCGCATACGGACCCCGGTAAAACCACGCGGCACCCTGAGCGGCAATCTGACGATACGAACCGGCCAGCGCCGGCAGTTGGAGTCGATTGCCGGCGGCGGGTATCTCGGGCAGCCCGTTTAAGAACAACGCGGCAGCCTCCGGGAACTGTTTCAGCCCCTTTTCTGTGTCGCGAAGCCGCGATGCGTAGGCGTGGTCAATCGCAAATCCCTGATCCGCGATCCGGGCTGCGGATTCCAAAAGCCGCGCGATCGGCAGCCGACCAAAACGACGACTCGCCAGATCAAGGGTGGCCAATTCCCCCGGCACCCCGACGGCCAAGGCACCGTCCTGACTCAGACGGGGGTCGGCCTTTCCATCGCGGAGGAATAGATCGCGTGTCGCCGCGGCGGGGGCGGTCTCTCGACCGTCCAGAGTGAAGACTCGTCCATCCCGGAGACGAAGCGTCATGAAGCAACCACCGCCGATGCCCGAGTTATGGCCGTCGACGACACCCAGCGTCAGCGCACAAGCAATGGCGGCATCGATGGCGTTGCCACCCATATCGAGCGCTTCCAGACCCGCCTGCGTTGCGAGTGGTTGGACCGTCGCCACCACCCCGCGCCGAACACTATTGCCACTGAACGACGTGGTCGCCGTCGCCGCGACCGCGGGGGAAATCCCGCAGGAAAGCCCCGCCCACAACGCCAGAAGCAGCAGACGCCAGATCATGCCGTCATCGTCACCCAACAGCCGGGAACCGCCAGCCCGATTCCAAAGGTGCTGAGGCGAGAGGGAATCGACGTCGTGGCTACCCGGACGGACGGGGGCCACCGCCGCGCCGTGTCGCCTCCCAAGCTCGAAACCCCTCCCCACGCGCTCAGGCGTCCCGCTCGCGCGGAACGGATCGTTACGGCGGCGCCGCAGCACCGCCCCAACCCATCGATGAGGGTAGGGTCCGAGCTGCCGCTCGGCCCACACTTCACCACGACCAGCAAAGCGCCGTCGTGGCTACCCGAACGAAACGAAACCACCGCCGCGCCGCGTCGCCTCCCAAGCTCGAAACCCCTCCCCACGCGCTCAGGCGTCCCGCTCGCGCGGAACGGATCGTTACGGCGGCGCCGCCCTACCCGTCGATGAGGGTAGCGCGACACTCGCGCCGAGAGGGTGCGTCGAGGGCAGTTTGGACCCCAGCGTGCGAGGGGATGTCATCGCGCTCACCGACGGGAGCTTGGAATCTTCCAACGACGCGTGACAGGCTGCCGCACCGAATGAGACTCCCGTTCTTCACCGCGAGCGCCCTCGCCACCTTGGTTTTCACTGCGCTCGGGGAATCAGCTTTGCCCTTCGGCTCCAATCCGGTGCTCCCCGGCGCCGACCCGCATGGCCTCTTCATCGGATCCACCTTCTGGGTCTATCCCACCTGGAGCGACAGCCCCGAGCGCCAAGCGTTCTTCGCCTTCTCCCATGATGCGTCGCCAGGAAGCACGTGGAAGCGACACGGACCTGTCCTCGATTTCGCCGGCATTCCCTGGATTCCCGCAGATGGAGCCCCGCGTCACTACGCCTGGGCTCCCTCCGTGCTCGTGCATCAGGGGCGCTACTTTCTCTACTACTCAGTGGGTCCACAGCATCCCAAGCCGTCGCGCATTGGCGTCGCCGTTGGCGATCGACCGGAGGGCCCGTTTCGCGACTCGGGCAAACCGTTGATTACGGGCGACGATTCCTTCGAGGCCATCGATCCCATGGCCTTCGACGATGCAGTTTCCGGCAAGACCTATCTCTACGCCGGCGGCAGCGCCAGCGCGCGGCTTCGGGTCTACGAGCTGAAATCGACTCTCACAGAAGTCGCCCATGAAATTCAGGTGGAGACACCACCCAAGTTCACCGAGGGCGCCTTCATGCATCAGCGCCAGGGCCGCTACTACCTTTCCTACAGCCACGGAAACTGGCAGCGGTCGTCCTACTCAGTTCACTACGCCACGGCGATCACTCCACTCGGCCCCTGGACCTATCGGGGTGCGATCCTCACCAGCGACGAGACCCACAAGGGACCAGGGCACCATTCTTTCGTCCAGCAGCCCGGCAGCGGTCAGTGGCTCATCGTCTATCATCGTTGGGAGGATCAAACCGGCGACGGCCCCTATCAAGGCTCACGGCAGGTCTGTATTGACCTTCTCGACTACGACGCCAACGGCCTGATTCAGCCGATCAAACTGACGGGAAGGTAAGCACACGGTTCGTAGGCCGCTGACGGGAAGAAGCGGATTCCCCGGTGGTGGAATGGCCCCCGCTCGTGAATTGGGGTACCAGTCGCGTGGGGAGAATCCGCCTCGTTCTCTCGGCGGCTACGCCCCAAACCATTCCCTCGCTTGTGGGACCGATTGGGCTCACAATTCCGCGCATCTCCTCATGAATGTTTCCGGGTTTGTTTCCCTGTTCGGCTGGCTCGCGTCGACGACCCTGGTCCTCGTGACCAACGCGCAGCAGCCGGCCACCGCCGCTCCAAACGCCGCCCCCGAGCCGGTGACCTGGACCGCGAAGCAGGATCACCAGAACATGATGGATCAGCTGGGCATCACCCGCCTCCGTCCGGGTCCCAATGGAAACGCAACCGCCACCAATGCGGCCAACTACGATCCTGCCAAGGGGAATCCGTTTCCCGATTACCCGGACGCCTTGACGTTCAAAAACGGCCGCAAGGTGACTTCGGCGGATCAGTGGTGGCATCTGCGACGGCCCGAGATCGTCGAGGATTTCGAACGCGAAGTGTACGGACGGATTCCCAAACAAGTTCCAAACGTCACCTGGACCGTCGTCTCGAACGTCACCTCCGGCCTCGTCGGCACGCTTCGAGCCAATGGCCGCCAGGTGGTCGGCCATGTCGACAATTCGGGCTTCCCGGCGATCCGAGTCGACATCCAGATGACCGTCGTCACACCCGCCGACGCCAAGGGGCCGGTGCCGGTCCTGATGATGTTTGGTGGATTCGGCGGGACCGGCATGCCGCGGCCGGAGGGAACGCCTCCGGTCACCAATCGCTTCGCCGACTTTGGCGGTCCCTTCAAAGACCCGCCCTCCACCGAACAACTGCTCGCAGCGGGTTGGGGCTATGCGACGATTCAACCCGGGAGCATCCAAGCGGACAACGGTGCTGGACTCACCCGAGGAATCATTGGCCTCGTGAATCACGGCCAAGCCCGCAAACCCGAGGATTGGGGAGCCCTGCGCGCTTGGGCGTGGGGCGCAGCACGCGGTCTCGACTTCTTGGAGACCGATCACGCGGTGAATGCCAAGCGGGTCGGCATTGAAGGGGTCTCACGCTTCGGCAAGGCGGCCCTGGTGACTCTCGCGTTTGAACCCCGGTTCGCCCTGGCGCTTGTCGGGTCTTCGGGAGAAGGCGGCGCGAAACCCCACCGGAGGAACTTTGGCGAGGCAGTGGAGAATCTCACCGGATCCGGCGAGTATCATTGGATGGCCGGCAACTTTCTGAAGTACGGCGCCGCCGAGGCCTCATCCGGAAGCAAGAACGCCGGCGACCTTCCCGTGGACTCCAATGAACTCATTGCCCTCTGTTCACCACGGCCGACGTTCATCAGCTACGGCATTCCCGCGCGTGGCGATGCCAACTGGCTTGATCAGCAGGGCAGCTACATGGCGACGGTGGCGGCGGGTCAGGTGTACCGACTTCTGGGCGTAAAAGATCTCGGCGTGAAAGACGACTATCGAGCCGCGCAAATGCCCCCGGTGAACACCGATCTGCTCGACGGCGAACTCGCCTGGCGCCAGCACGACGGGGGTCACGAGGATCGATCCAACATGAAACACTTCATCCACTGGGCGAATCAACGCCTGGGCGTCCGATGACGCGGGGTAGACCACGGAGACGCGACCAGCGGTAGGGCGAATCTTCCGATGAGCCGGGTGGGCGGACGGGTTTCGCTACGCCATGTAGTGTACTACCGAACTTCTAAACACCTCGCTCGGCAGAGCCTCGCGCTACCGGCTTATCCGGTGCACCTCTGCGCCCCCGCGGTTCATTTCTTTACGCTCGGATCACCGGTTGGCAGCGGGGCGTGGTCCGTGGGGGCCGGGGGGCCGAGGAGCTCACGCAGATGCGGTTTCAGCGCATCGGCCCACAGTTGGTACCCTTTAACGGACAGATGAAGGCCGTCGACCGTGACGCCGTCGACCAGATGACCCTCGCGATCGGCGAGCCGGTCGGACAAGTCCACAAAACGAATCCGTCTTCCATCACCCAGACGCGCCAGGCGCTCATTGATGCGGCGAATGGCGGGAATGAGCGTTGTCCCTCGACGGCCGTCGTTGCGTGGGAGCACGCCAGTCAGGATCACCGTGGCACCCGGCGCCTTCTCATGGATGGTTTCGAGGATCGCCCGGATTCCTCCGGTCACCTCGTCGACCAGCGCATCCCCGTGGTCCGCAGCATCCGCGGCGCCGAGATTGTTGGTGCCAGCGAGGATCACGATGACCTTGGGGTGGACACCATCGAGTTCGCCATTGCGGACGCGCCATAAGACGTTTTGTGCCGTATCCCCACCCCAGCCGAAGTTGCCCGCATTCCACCCAAAGAAATTAGTCCGCCAGTTGGCGTACATCTCGCGATACTGCGGATCACTCGTGCCCCAACGTCGCGTGATGGAATCGCCGAGGAAATAAAGATCCATCCCACCACACCGCGCCTTCTCCACCAACTGCGTGTGGGCCAGCCGTGAGTTGGGATCGAGGCGCTCGCGGGCCTGGACGTCACCCCGTGCCACCATCATGGCAACGCTCGCGAAGTGTGTTAGCCAGCCAGCGACAAAGCGGGAAACGCGAAGGCGTGTCATCATGGGAGACGTCAGCGGAGATTGAAAACGAACGCAGGAAAAGACAATGCGGGCGTTTTGTCTGCATTCGACGTGTTTGGGAAGTTGGAAATGGGTAGCGCGAGGCTCCCGCCGAGCGAGGTGCGTAGACGGCGGATGGGACGCCGAGGGGCGAAGCAATGCCCGTCCGTCCACCCGGCTCATCAGGAGATTCGCCCTACCGATCGCGCCCTGCGGTCGCACCAAGATG
>JANXMD010000126.1 GCA_025354845.1 Verrucomicrobiota bacterium
CCACCAATCGCCATCCGACCGAACTGTTGCGTGGGTATCACGGCGCCGCTCAACTCGTCGTCGACACCGGGATTCGGGTCATTCCTGGCGGTATCCGGTTTCCATCCACGATCACCGGCCGGCCGATTTCTGATCGCGCCCCCTTTTCGGTGGAGTTCGGTGCCCCCTTGCCTCGAATGACGTCACGCAACAATCTGGAAACAACCGCAGAACAGGTGCGCCAGGTTCACCACGAAATCATGACCGCCATCTCGACACTTTCTGGAAAACGATGGCAGGCTGAGGGAAGACGAACGAAGTATGCCTTCGACGAAGACTGAGTTCCTAGTGATCCGCGTAGAGGACGACCAGGGTCGCAACCTTGCCCTGGAGGTCATGCGGGCCATCTATCGCGACGAAAAGCAGTGGATCCGGCAGGACGAAAAACTCGTCTCCAGTGCCGACCACGAAGCTTCCGGCGTCTCGTGGTTTGTTGTCCTTGCCGAGTCGCGTCCAGTGGGCGTGTTACGCGTGCTTTACGAAGTTCCTCTCGACGAATACCGGGCCTACGGTTTCCAGATGCGCTCCCGAGGATTCGACCTCGAGGCCTTTCTCAAGCAGAACCGCATTGCCGAGATCGGACGTTTTGCCGTGCTTCCGGAATTTCGGCGCAATCTGCTGGCCGTGGTCGCCCTGATGCGGGCGGCGGTCGCCGACACCATCCAACGTGGCTGGACTCACTACATCACCGACATCTTCGAGGGTGAGCAGCACAATCCCCATGGGTTCCACACCCGCGTGATGGGCTTCCAGGAAGTGGCGACCCACGACGTGGGCGAGCTCAACTGTCCGAATCGGCGGATCACGATGATCCTCGACCTCTCGCAGTCCTATCGCCGCCTGCGCCAGCAGAACAACTGGATCTTCCGGTACCTCACTGAAGGGTGGACCCCGGAAATGCACCAGACCCTGCTCGATCGCGCCACCGCCGCAGCGGCCCCGATGGTCAACGCATGACGCGAATGGAGTGCGGTGGGAAGCGAAGCGCCACACCGCTCTCGATACCCAAACCACGGCCAAAGTCCCAACCCAAGGCCGGGCTCGATTCCGCAACAGGCTAGGCGAACTCACCGGCGGTTTTCGCATCCACTCGGGCCCACAGCGGTGTCGTCGCTACGCTCTGCCACGACTTTCGACTTTCGACCTTCGACTTGAGACTCCTCCACTACCGCCCCTTCCGCGCTCGTGACTTTCTCGCCCCAGTCCGCGGCGTCGCGCTGCCCGCGTCCAGGCCGGTCCGCAGCTTGAGCTCGCGGATCTGATCCCGCAGCAACGCCGCCTTCTCAAACTGAAGCGCCTGCGCGGCCTCCACCATTTCGGATTCCAGCTCACGCAGGGTCTCGGTGATGTCGAGTTGCTCCATGGTCTCCCGGATCGCCCCGGAAACCGCTTCGCGCCCGGACCTCGCGCTGCTGAGTCCCTCCTCGATGCTTCGGCTCACGCTGCGCGGTACGATGCCGTGGGCGGCGTTATAAGCCAACTGGCGCTGGCGACGGTAATCGGTCACCGCCAGAAATTTCTGAATGCTCTGCGTCTTCACGTCGCAGTAAAG
>JANXMD010000152.1 GCA_025354845.1 Verrucomicrobiota bacterium
GATGAAGTTCTTGCGACAACGTCGTGGGCACCGCCCACGACCCCACACCTCGACGTGTTCCCGTCGCCGGTTTCGGCGACGGGATTCCTTGTGAGCGATCCTGTTGAGTCCGGATCCCCTGAGTCCTTGGGGTCGCTCACCGCCGGGCTGGCGCGTGGGGATGAGCCGGCGTGGCGGCAATTTCATCAGGCGTATTTTGAGCGCTTGTTTCGTTACTTATTGGTGGTGCTTCGGGGCGATGAGGAAGCCGCCCGCGACGCGCTCCAGCAAACGTTGATTCGCGTGCACCGGCATGTCCGTCGATTCGAGTCTGAGACCGTGTTCTGGAGCTGGCTTTGCGTGCTGGCCCGAAGCGCCGCGCGCGATGGGGCCCGACATCGCAACCGGTACGCGGCGCTTTTGGCGTCCTATGCACGCGAGTGGTTCGGATCGGTGGAACCGGAATCCGGTGACGCGGATCGAGCTCTGACCGGATGCCTGCAGGAGGCGCTGCGCGGGTTGCCTCCAGACGAGCGGGCCTTGCTGACCGCCAAGTACGATGGGCGCCAAACCGTGGCGGACTTGGCACTGGAATCGGGAACGACGCCGAAGGCTGTGGAATCGCGGTTGGCCCGGATTCGCGCCCGATTGCGAACTGAAATGTTGAAAAGACTGCATCATGAAGACCCCTTCTGAACCCGAGCGGCACTCATTTGTGAACGAGGTCTTGGTGGGTTCCGAACTCGCCGAGTTTCGCGCGGCAACGCTCGATATCGCCTTGGGATTGGCCCGTCAACGCCGCCAGGCCCGCGTCCGAAATCGGGTGGTGGTGGCCGGGCTGATTCCGCTGCTGCTGGCGATCGCTGTAACCCAATGGCCTCGTCGGCATGCCGCACCGGCGCCCCGGGCACTGTTTGAAGTCGTCCATACGGTTCCCATTCGACCTGGGATCCACGTCGAAACGCATAGGACTTCGCAAACAACAGTTTTTAGCGACTCGGCTCGATATGCCGTGGTCACGACCGATTCCGCACGTCCGGACTATCGGACTCTCACGGATGACGCGCTGCTGGCGATGTTTCCAAACCGACCCGTGGGCTTGATCTCCGACCCAGAAGGGCATCGTCACCTGGTTTTCCTGGACGGAAGTGGCCCCACGTCGCCGGGAGAGTGATGCGTGACGAATACAGTCCGCCCGAACTTTATGGCGAGGAGGGCGCTCCCGACTTCTTGGCCGCGAGATCCAGTTCCAACCGCTTCTTCACCTCGAGATAGGCGGCGTTGGTGATGGCGTTGAGATGCGTTTTCGCGTCATCGAACCGCGAGGCACGGATGTTCCAGCGCACCAGGTGCAGCCTGACGCCCTCGCGTTCGGTGTCCCCTGGGGCGAGGTGAAACACGTTGGTCCAGGATTGCAGTGCCGTGGTGATTAGGCGGGTCTCCTCGGCCTGGGCCTCTTCCGGTGACTTCCCCGCCGGTCGCGGAATGCCGTAGTAGGTTTGGGCCACATCCGAGGCGAGGGTGAAGTCCTTCGGATTGAGGGCGATCGCTTTTCGATACAGATCAATGCCGCGGGTAAAGATGGCTGCTTCCTCGACGTGGTAGAAGCGCGCGGCGTCCTTGCGGAAGAGGAACAGCAGCGTGCCGAAATTGTGAAGGTACAACGACTCGTCGGGCTTTAAGCGGACGGCCTCCTCATAGTGCGGGAAGGCTTTTTCCACCGGACCCACGTGCGCGTAAAGATTGCCAAGGTTGTTCCACGCCGCGGGATCCTTCGGATTCAGCACCTTCGCCTTCTCGTACTGTTCGATGGACTCCACCTCGTTGCCGGTGTCGTTGAGGAAACTGGCGAACGCCATGCGACTCCGAGCGTGGTCGGGATGGTGCTTGAGGAACTCTTCGTAGGCTTCGCGGACCGGACGGATCTTCTCGTCGATGCGCGCTCGCGTCGTGAGGGGCAGGGGCGCGGTTAAGGGATCGGTCACCGCCGAGGCCTGATCCACAATCCCCTGCGCTGCCTCGTGCGCCGCGTCGTCGAGTTTCAACAGCCGTTGGAATTCCGCTTCGAGCGGATCTGTCAAAGGCGAAGCGATGCCGTTGGTGGCGGCAAGACTGAGGACGGGCGGCGGGAGCGCGGAGGACGCCGGGGGCACCGTGGTCTGCGCGGCACCGGCCCCGAGCAGGAGCGAGCCAGAGGCAATCCAAAGCAGCAGACGCGGGTGAATACAGGTCACGTTCGGACGCTAGCAGGGGATCAGTTCTGGACAAGGTGATCTCGACCGAGGTTGACGGTCGAAACCCGAGGTGGGTGTGCGCGCAATTTCCTGCTGTCCGTTCGCGGCGGTCGTGTAACCGTCCGCGCCCTCGGTGCGTCCATCGATGCGTTGCGGATCTGAAGATTCGCAGGATTACTGAACAAAACAACACACGCAGCCGTCTTCGAGATCGGTTGCAACACACTCGATAAGCTATGAAGTCCCTCGTTCGTTCCACTCTGATTGCCGGCCTGCTGGCTGGTTCCGCCCTGCTCACTCGCGCTGAAGACCCCGCGGCCCCCGCTGCGGCTCCGGCCGCCTCCCCCGCGGCGAAGAAGGCGCATACCGCTGCTGCGGGTGAGGCCAAGAAACTCACTCCGGAGCAGCGCAAGGCCCGCACCGACGAGCGCCTGAAGGCTCTTCGTGTCAAGAAGGCCGCCGGCAAGCTAACCGAGAAGGAATCCCAGCAGTTGGAGCGTCTTGAAAAGCGCGGCACGGAGCCGGCCGGCAAGGCTGCTGCGCGCGCCCACAAGGCGGCCCCGGCCAAGACCGTTGACGCGAAGCCGGAGACCCAGGGAACGACGAAGTAATTCGTGATCCGATCGGGCATCACAGGGCCGTCCGCTGACTCAGCGACGGCCCTTTTGGATTTCGCCCACCTCCCGGTTGGCGGCTCACCCGATCGGCTTCGCCCGCACACTTGAGGTGCACACTTCCAGTACAACCGCCTCTGTGGCAGGGTTGACGACGGTGAACCCCGAGCCGAGTGATGCTGAGATCGTAGCTGCCGTGTGCGGTGGCGATTCGGAGCGTTTCTCGGAGCTGGTGACCCGCTATCAACCCCGCTTGTTTGCGACGGCCCGGCGCTACGCCCGTCGGGAGGATGAGGTGCAGGACATCGTTCAGGAGATCTTCCTCAAGGCGTTTTCCAAACTGTCTTCCTGGCGTGGGGAGGCTCCCTTTGAGCACTGGCTGATGCGTTTGGCGGTCCGAACGTGTTATGACGCGCTTCGCGAGCATCAGAAGAATCGGGAGCATTCGGTCTCCGATTTGACCGAGGACGAGTCGGGTTGGCTGGACCAGTTCGCCATCGCCCCGGCCGATTCAAATCCGGGAGCCGATGCCGCAAAGACCTTGGTGGCAAAGGTATTGGAGAAATTGTCACCGCCTGCCCGCCTGATCATCACGCTCTTGGAAATTGAGGACCGCAGTGTGAAAGAGATCGCCGAGCTGACCGGTTGGTCCGTTCCCCTGGTGAAGGTCCGGGCCTTCCGGGCACGCGCCGAGATGAAGAAAATCCTCCAAAGAATCTCGCAGGAGAAGTATCTGTAACCCCCTTTCCCATGGCATCGTCAGACCAAACCGAGATGAATCTGCAAGCGCTCAAGACGCGACTGATTGAGGCGGCCCGTGCCTCCACCCCGAGCGAGGCGGTCCCCTATGGGTTCGAGTCACGCGTGATGTCGCGGGTTCGCGCCGCGGCGGCCGGGGCCTCCTCGGCGGGGGATCTGCTTACCGAATGGACGCAGGGATTCTGGCGCGCAGCGGTGTCGAGCGTGGGGGTCTGTGTGGTGGCGTTTGCCGTCAATAGTTCGCTGCCAGCCCCGTCGTCGGATTGGGCCGACTCGATGGAAGTCTTTTCTGCTGATTTGGACAGC
>JANXMD010000156.1 GCA_025354845.1 Verrucomicrobiota bacterium
CGTGACGCTCGAGCAGGCGGGCGCCTACCGGGCCGTGGTCAGCAATCGTGGAGGATCCACCGCCACAGGTCCCATCGAACTCTTCGTGCGCGACACTCAGTCGATCCGCCTCACCACAACCCCTACCTTCCAATTCGGTTCCGAAACGCTGCTCCAGCCCGTCGCGGACGACACTCTCCCCATCTCGATAACCGTGATTTCAGGATCAGCCGTCGCCACGCCGCTGCCGGACGGTCGTACTCGGATTCAACCGACCGGTGCGGGCAATCTGATCCTCCGCGCAATCCAATCCGGCCACTCCCCGTACGCCGCGGTCTTCACGGACTTCACCTTTCCCATCGAAAAGGCACCGCAGTCCATCGCCTTCTCGGGACTCGCAAATGCGCTCGAATCCGACACCTCAATCGTACTAGCAGCCACCTCGAGTTCTGGACTCCCCGTTACGTTTGGAACGATCAGCGGACCCGGTCGCCTCGCCAACGGAAACACACTCCAACTTCTCGACCGAGGAGTTGTGACCATCGCCGCCACGCAATCGGGTGATGCCAACCACAATGCGGCCTCCATCACCCGCTCAATTCAGATCGTCGACGGACCGCAGTCGGTTCGACTCGCCGAATTGGGCCAGGGATTCCAACTTTTGTTCCGCGGAGACGTGGGGCGGCTGCACGTCGTGGAATCTTCGCCAACCCTCAGCGGCGTTTGGCAAGAAGTGGCTCGCCCACAAACCAGCGGATTGGACCACGACACCGTCGTCGTGCTGCCGGCTGCCGCCGACTCAACCCGGTTCTATCGCGTTCGATTGAAGTAAAGAGAGAGCGTTCCCTACAACGGCAAGGCAACGAGCCGGTGCGCCGGCGATGTGGAGTCCGGTGGGAAGCAAAGCGACCCACCGGTTTGGAAACGTCAACCTCGGCACGCTGCGAAGATCATCCAACGCTCCAGTTGGCACATCATCCCAAATCCGACCGCCGCACTCCCCTACTTCTCCCTTTGCGTCTCAGCGTCCTCCGCGTGCCACATCCCTTCCCCCCAGCGGGGTCACGCTAAGCCCGCCAAGGCGCAAAGGATGGAGACGAGTCAGGGAAGATTGAGGCGAAACCACCGAATCGCTTCCTCCGAATCTCGGGGGAAAGAAGCCTGCCGGCGTCCTCCGACGTCCTCGAGAGGAGACTTCACGGCCGACCATTCACCGGCGGAATCGAGGCTCGTTGAGGATTGCAGTTGCGCTGAGTCCAACAGGCGCGACCAGGACACTTGAAGCGCCGCGGGCACCCGCTTCATTTCAAGGCGCTCCGGTGTCTCGGTGATCAATCCGACAACCGTCGCCCCGACGATCGCTGACCGAATGATGGCATCCGGATTTGTCGGAAGGGTTCCAGGATAAAAGCCATAGTAGTTCCAAAAGGCGACGTTTCCGTCGTTGCGGACAATGAATACGGTGTCCACACCTCCTACGCCATCCGACGCCGAAAGAGACGTCGCGCTGGATCGTGCACTCTCCGGCCACGGATTAAACTCACCGGGTCCAGGAAGGTGAAAGAGGCTCCAATACCACCCAACCACCGAGCCATCCAGCAACAGGGCATAGCATAAAGTCGAGGTCAGTGCGATCGATCTCACCCTCCCTTGAATTTCTCGGGGAACTGATAGAAATCCTTCGGTACTCGCACCCCAGGCGATCGCGAACCCATCGTTTCGAATGGCGATCACTCGGCCAGGAATCGCTACCACCTGGTTTACCTGCGACGTGGCATCGATTGGAATTTTCCCCTCCCCATTCGCCTGATCCCCCCAGACCACGACGCTGCCCTCGGCGGTGATCGCATAGGAAGAGTCCCCGGCCGCGGTAATCGACCGGATACCATTTCGGGCCAGAGGGGGGACATCACACTGACCCTTCCGATTGTCACCCCACGCGATGACCGCTCCGTTCGTTCCCAACACCAAGGTATGATTAACCCCAGCGGCAATCTGAAATCCACCCGACTCCGCGCCAGCCGGAATGGAAAGCTGCCCAAACTCATTGGCGCCGCCCCACGCGAACGCGCGTCCGCTCCGATTGAGCGCCACGCGATGCGACAGTCCCGAAGCGAACCCGACGACGTCGTTCTGAGCTTCGGGCGGCACCGGAAAAAAGACCGTGCCATCTCGGTTGCACAAAAGCAGCGAACTCCGTCCCGGGCGAACCTGCAGCGATGCCGGAGCAGCGTTGGTTGCCGACCCAATCCGGTTCGTAACCACGACCGTATAGTCACCAATCTCGGCCGCGGACGCGCTGGGAATCGAAAGGGTCGCATTGGTCGCACCGGCCAGAGGAACCCCATTGAGAAACCACTGGCAACCGAGCGGGTACCCCTGAATTTCCGCGACGAACTTCAGACCAGTCCCGGCAATCACCTCCTGCGGATCCGGCCCCTTCAGCACGCTTGGGGGCACAATTTCGACCAACGACACCGTGGTGTATTGTCCGGGGCTCACGAAACGAATTTGATCGCGCACGATCTGGGGGACCCTTAATTCGCCAAAAATATCGGCCCCCCAGGCCAGCAAGGTTCCATCACTTCGCCGAACGAAGATGCTGTCGCACCGGGCCCAAAGCTCCGTCACGCCGCTGGTCGCTGCCGGGGGAACATTCAGTTGCCCGAATCGATTGTCGTCACCCCAAGTCGCCACGGAACCATTGTCGAGCAATGCCGCACCAAAGTAGTTGCCGGCGGCAATCCGGATGACATGGCCTTGGATCGCGGCCGGAGACGGGTACTCATTCCCGGAGCCATCCTTCCAACACACCACCCGCCCGTCGGCACGCAAGGCCATGAAAAAGTACCGACTCGCGGAAATCGCGATCACATCGGAACGAGCAGCCTCGGGAAGGACATAGTCCTCTCCAAGGTCATCTGTCCAGGTCACAACCCCATTTCGCAGCAGCACCACA